>CAJMOL010000001.1 GCA_905215095.1 uncultured bacterium
GGCAAAGGGAAACAAGGTCGCGATCGAGGGCAAGCTGCGCTACAGCTCTTGGGAGCGCGACGGCCAGCGCCGGAGCAAGCTTGAGGTCATCGTCGATGAGATCGAGTTTATGAGCTCCCGTGGTGGCCAGGGTGGCTACGATCAGGGCGGTTACGCCCCCGCAGCCCCCGCGCCCGCAGCACGTCCTGCCGCACCGGTGGCCACGCCGCCCGCGGTCGACGTCTACGATGAGGACATCCCGTTCTAAGGGTTGTTCACCTATTTTTGAGTGAGAGGCGGCTTCGGTTCGCCGAAGTTGCCAAACGAAAGGTATTTTGACATGGCTAATGATTTTTCTGCACGTCAGCCGCGTCGTAAGTACTGCCAGTTCTGCAAGGAGAACACTGAGTTCATCGACTATAAGGACACTCAGCTTCTCCGTAAGTACATGACCGACCGTGGCAAGATCAAGCCCCGTCGCGTCACTGGCGCTTGCACGCAGCATCAGCATGACATCGCCAACGCCATCAAGCGCGCCCGCGAGATGGCTCTCCTGCCGTACACCGTCCCCGTGGTTTCCTCTCGTGGCAACCGCGACCGCGGCTAAGAAGGGAGACGCATCATGAAGGTTATTCTTCTCGATGAGATCAAGGGCAAGGGCGGCGAGGGTGACGTCGTAGAGGTCGCTCAGGGTTACGCTGAGAACTTCCTGTTCCCCAAAAAGCTCGCTGTTGCCGCCACCAAGGGCAACCTCAAGCAGCTTGACGAGCGTCGCAACAACATCGCCAAGCGCGAGGCCGTCCGTCTGGCTACCGCCAACGAGACCAAGGCTGCCTTCGAGGGCAAGACGGTCACCGTTGACGTCAAGGTCGGCGACGAGGGCATCCTCTTTGGCTCCGTTACCGCCGCTATGATCGCTGACGCCATCAAGGCTCAGCTCGGTATGGACATCGACCGCAAGCGCGTCGAGCTCGGTAAGCCCATCAAGGTTGCCGGTGCCCACACCGTTGCCATCTCGCTGTACCGCGAGATCAAGGCCGAGGTTGTCGTTCTCGTCGGCGTTACCGCCGAGGAGCTCGCTGCCGAGGCTGAGGTCGAGGAGGCCGCTGAGGTCGCCGAGGCCGAGACCGCCGAGGTCGAGACTGAGGCTGCTGCCGAGTAGCATTTGCTGCAACGCAACAATCTTGTTCTAAGAAGGGCGCTCTGGGAAACCAGGGCGCCCTTTTGTTTTTTACGCTGAGTGAGTGTCATGGTGAACGTTGCGTCGAAGTCCTATATACAGGACCGTTCATCCGTTTGGTTCGGTGATGATTGGCGGCGCGCGGCGCGTTTTGGGACCGTGGCTGATACTATGGATGCTCGCAAGCGATATGAATGAGGATGCTCATGGCATATGACGATAGGGAGACCGGGCTGACGGTTGAGGACCGCGGCTCAAAGTTTGGTCTTCCCCAAAACCAAGATGCAGAGGCCAATGTACTGGCCGCTATGCTGCTATCGCCCGAGGTGGTCGAAGAGGCCCAGGTCGAGCTGCAGCCCGATGACTTCTACCGGCCCATTCATAAGACCATCTATACCGCGATGGTCGATATGTACAACAGCCGCATTCCCATCGACTCCATCTCGCTGATCGATTACCTGCGAAGCATCAACAAGCTCGATGCCGTGGGCGGCGAGGCGTACATTTTGGAGCTGATGGGTCAGACCCTGTCGCTCGTCAACTGGCAGCACCATGCCGCCATCGTTCGCCGCGATTCGATGCTGCGCGAGCTGATCGGCGCCACCAACGAGATCAACGCGCTGGCATATAACGCCCCCACCGACACCAAAGAGGTTGTCGAGCTGGCCGAGAGCAAGCTGCTCAAGGTTACGGCGCGCGAGGTCAAGTCGAGCTACAAGACGTTGACCGAGTTTATGGTCGAGGCCTATAACGAGGCCGAGGAAGTGTGCCAGGCCGGTGGTCAGGCGGCGGGCGTGCCCACCGGCTTTCCGTCACTCGACCGCATGCTCATGGGCTTCCGCGAGGGTCAGCTCATCATTATCGGCGCCCGTCCTGCTGTAGGTAAGACGTCGTTCGCTCTGAACCTGGCGCTCAACGCTGCCGCTGCTGGTTATACCGTCGGCTTCTTCTCGCTGGAGATGTCGGGCAAGGAAATTGCCCAGCGTCTGATTTGCGCCTACGCCATGATCTCGATCAGTGACTTCCGCATGGGCCGCATTAGCCCCGAGCAGTGGGCCAATATCAACGAGGCTACGCAGACCTTGTCCAAGCTCGATATTCTGATTGACGATACGCCCGGCACCACAGTGACCGAGATTCGCGCCAAGAGCCGCCGTATGCTCCATAACAAGGAGAAGGCAATCATCATCCTGGACTACCTGCAGCTGGTGAGTCCTCCGCCGGGACGCCGCTCCGAGAGCCGTACCGTCGAGGTTTCGGAGATGTCGCGTGGTCTTAAGATCATGGCCAAGGAGCTCAAGATCCCGCTCATCGCGCTGTCGCAGCTCTCGCGTCAGGTCGAATCCCGTACCGGCAAGCGCCCACAGCTTTCCGACCTTCGTGAATCGGGCTCTATCGAGCAGGACGCCGATATCGTTATGTTCTTGGACCGCTCCGCCGACGAGGCCGAAGCCTCGCGCGACGATCGACCCGACGAGGGCGTTACGCGTATCGTCGTGGCCAAGAACCGTTCGGGCCCGATCGGCGACGTCGACCTGATGTTCCTGCCGGCATCCACCAAGTTCTATGAGCTTGATGGGGCACATGCCGAGGAGTAGGACAGGCGCCCGTTGCACGGGTATACTGGGAATGTTTTGTGCTTCTGCGTGCCGGCGTGGCGCGTAGACAGTCCATGAATGTAAGGAGTAAACATGCCGTCAACCGTTTTGGTCGGTGCCCAGTGGGGCGATGAGGGCAAGGGTAAGATTTGCGACCTGGTCGCCGGCGACTTCGATGCCGTCGTGCGCTATTCGGGCGGTAATAACGCCGGCCACACCATCGTCGTCAACGGCAAGAAGTACGGCCTGCACCAGGTGCCCTCCGGCATCATGTATTCCGACCATGTGTCGGTGATCGGTAACGGCTGCGTCGTCAACCCCAAGGTTGTCCTTGAGGAGATCGACATGTTCGAGGCCGACGGCATCACCACCAAGAACCTCAAGATTAGCGGCAACGCGCATGTCATCATGCCGTACCACATCGATCTGGATGGCGCCTTTGAGCAGAAGCTCGGCAAGAAGAACATCGGTACCACCAAGCGCGGCATCGGTCCGTGCTACCAGGACAAGATGGCTCGCATCGGCCTGCGCATGCAGGACATGCTGGACGAGACGCTGTTCCGCGACAAGTTGGAGACCGCTCTCGCCCGCGTGAACCCCGAGCTCGAGCTCATCTACAACCTGCCCACCTACACCGTGGACCAGATTTGTGACGAGTACCTGCCGATGGCCGAGCGCCTGCGCCCCTACATCACCGAGACGAGCCTGCTGCTCAACAACATGATCGATGAGGGCAAGAACCTGCTGTTTGAGGGCGCTCAGGCGACGCTGCTCGACATCGACCACGGCACCTATCCGTACGTGACGTCTTCCAACTGCACCGCCGGCGGCGCCATCACCGGCTCCGGCGTCGGTATGAAGAATGTCGACCGCGTGCTGGGCGTCATGAAGGCCTATATCACCCGCGTCGGTTCGGGCCCCATGCCCACCGAGCTTTCCTATGAGTCCGAGGCTGGCCACACGCTGACCGAGGAGGGCTATGAGTACGGCGTGACCACCGGCCGTCGCCGTCGCTGTGGTTGGTTCGATGGCCCCATCGCCAACTACGCCTCGCGTGTCAACGGCCTCACCGATATCGCCATGACCAAGCTCGACGTGCTTTCGGCCTTCGATACCATCAAGGTGTGCGTTGCCTACGACGTCGACGGCGAGCGTTACACGAGCGTGCCCGAGCATCAGGTGCGCTTTGAGCATGCCAAGCCCATCTACGAGGAGCTCCCGGGCTGGAAGTGTGATATCACCGGTTGCCGCAGCTTTGACGAGCTGCCGCAGGAGGCTCAGGACTACGTGGCATTTATCGAGGGTCTGGCACACACCCGCGTGACGTTCATTGGCGTCGGCGCCGATCGCGAGCAGATCATCAACCGATTCTGGAAGTAATCGGCACTATTCGGTTATTGCGATATACCCCTTTGCAGCCCAGGCGGGCGGCCGAGGGGTATATTTGCTTTGTAATGGGTCCGCATGGTTGGCGGACCGTTCATCCATAGAGGAGGCACCCTTGAAGGCGGACACTCAAACCATCGACATCCTGTTGTTGGGCAGCGGCGGCCGTGAGCATGCTTTGGCAGCCAAGCTCGCAGCATCACCGCGCGCCGGCAAGCTCTACATTGCGCCGGGTAACGGCGGCACCGCGAGCTGCGGCGAGAACGTTGTTCTCGACGACTGCGATCCTGCGGCCGTGGCGGCGTTTGCTCAGAGCCACGGATGCGGACTCGTGGTGATTGGCCCCGAGGCTCCGCTCGTGGCGGGCGTGGCCGATGCCGTGCGCGCGGCGGGCATTCCCTGCTTTGGCCCGGGTGCCGAGGGTGCCCAGATGGAGGGCTCCAAGCTGTTCTCCAAGCAGCTCATGGAGCGTGCGGGCATTCCGACGGCAGCCTACGGCTCGTTTACCGACGAGGCTTCGGCTCTCGCCTACGTACGCGAGCAAGGCGCCCCGCTGGTCGTCAAGGCCGACGGCCTTGCCGCAGGCAAGGGCGTTATCGTGGCGACTGAACTCGAGCAGGCCGAAGAGGCCGTGCGCGAGTGTTTTGGCGGCACCTTTGGCGATGCCGGCAACACCGTGGTCATCGAGGAGATGCTGACCGGCCCCGAGTGCTCGCTGCTGGCCTTTACCGACGGCAAGACCGTGCGCCCCATGGCCACCTCGCAGGATCACAAGCGTGCGCTCGAGGGCGACCTTGGCCCCAACACCGGTGGCATGGGCGTTTACAGCCCGGTGCCCATCGTGACCGACGAGGAGCACGCCACCATGGTGGAGGTCATGGAGCAGACCATGGCCGAGCTTGCTGCCGAGGGCATCGACTACCGCGGCTGCCTGTATGGCGGCTTTATGCTCACCCCCGCCGGCCCCAAGGTGCTGGAGTTCAACGCCCGCTTTGGCGACCCCGAGACGCAGGTCGTGCTGCCGCGCCTCAAGAACGACCTGGTCGAGGTCATGCTGGCTTGTGCCAACTGTGAGCTCGATCAGATTGAACTCGACTGGCGTGACGAGTGGGCTGTGGCTGTTGTCCTGACGAGCGCGGGCTATCCCGGCAGCTACGAGAAGGGCAAAGTCATCACCGGCATCGCCGACGCCGAGGCCATGGAGAACGTGACCGTGTACCATGCCGGCACCGCCGTGGTGGATGGCCAGCTTGTGACCAACGGCGGCCGTGTGCTTGCCGTGACCGCGCTGGGCGACACGTTCGAGAACGCTCGCAACCTTGCCTACGAGGCCTGCGAGAAGATTGATTTTGAGGGCAAGATCCTGCGTCATGACATCGGCCTGCGCGCGCTGCGCGGCCGCGACGCCTGGGATGCCTAAAGTCCGAGAGGGATGAGACGGATGGACGAGAAGAACGAAGAGCTCGTGGACGCGCAGATCGTCGAAGAGGACAGCCGCATGTATGGGCACGCCGAGGGCGAGCCTGGTGGCGAGGTCGCTGACGAGCCGGCGCTGGTGCTGGGCGACGACGACCCGCACGATGCCGAGCTGCACGAGAAGATTCTTTCGGAGGAGTGCGCCTGGAAGGGCAAGATCCTCGACGTCCACCGTCTTGAGGTTGAACTGCCCAACGGTCGCCGTAGCGCCCGCGATATCGTTCGCCATCCGGGTGCGGCGGCCGTTGTGGCACTGACCGAGAGCGGCAAGATCGTACTGGTGCGTCAGTACCGCACCGCCATCGATCGCGTGACGGTCGAGATTCCCGCCGGCAAGCTCGACCCAGGCGAGGACCCGCTCGATTGCGCCAAGCGCGAGCTGCATGAGGAGACGGGCTTTAGGGCCGGTCGCATTCGCTTTTTGACGTCGATTGTCACGTCCTGCGGTTTTTGCGATGAGATTATCCACATCTACTTGGCTACCAAGCTGGAGTTTGATGCGCCCAACCCCGATGATGACGAGTTTGTCAACGTGGACCTGGTGCCGCTGCACGAGCTGATCGACGCCGTGCTCGACGGCAAGATCGAAGATGCCAAGACCGTCGTGGGCGCCTTGGCCTGCGATAGCATCGCGCATAGGTTGGGCGGAGCCGATCTTTAACGAGCGGGGATGATCCCGCAGGTTTGTGTAAGTCAGCGAAAGCGCTCCATTTGAGACAAGGTGGCCTAAAAGAGGAGGGGCGTATGGATATACGCGACCGACGATTGAAGGCCAGATTGTCCAAATGGGGCGCTTGCAGCGTCGAGACGAAACGCGGTTTGGTAAAAACGCGTAAGGTGATTATGTTTAGAAGGTTTTTGTCTTATTACAAGCCCCAGATGGGGCTTTTTGTTGCCGATACTGTTTGCGCCCTGGTGCTTGCCGCCATTGACCTGGCGTTCCCCATTATCCTGCGCAATCTGACCGGCGGGCTCTTTACCCAGGGCCAGGCTGCTATTATGCAGGCGCTCGGTATGATCGCGGTCGGCTTGGTACTGATGTACGCCGTCCGCTGCGCCTGCCGCTACTTTGTGAGCTATTGGGGCCACGTGATGGGCGCGCGCATGGAGTCCAAGATGCGCGAGGACCTGTTCGATCAGTACGAGCGCTTTAGCTTTGCGTACTTCGATCGCAACAGCTCGGGTGACATGATGAGCCGCGTGGTCAACGACCTGTTCGATATCTGCGAGGCGGCGCACCACGTGCCCGAGTGGATCATCATCTGCGGCATCGAGATTATCGGCTCGTTTGTGATCCTCTTTACCATCGCTCCGGTGCTGGCGCTTGCTATGGTCGTGGTGACGACGGTGTTTGCGGTCATTATGTTTTGGCAGAACATGCGCATGCGCGAGGTCTTTAGCGACAACCGCAAAAAGATCAGCGGCATCAATGCTCAGCTGCAGGATTCGCTGGCGGGTATGCGCGTGGTCAAGAGCTTTGCCAATGAGGAGACCGAACGTTTCAAGTTCCGCGCCTCCAACAATCGCTATCTTTCGTCCAAGGAGAACATGTATCACGCCATGGGCGTCTATACCGCGACATATGGCCTGCTCTCGGGCGTGCTGTACGTGATCGTGGTGCTGCTGGGCGGCTGGCTGGTCGCCCAGGGACAGCTGCAGGCGGTCGATATGGCGACCTTCGCGCTCTACATTTCACTGTTCTGCACGCCGCTCGAGACGCTCGTCAATTCGGCCGAAACGTATCAGAAGGCCATCGCCGGCTTTAAGCGTATGGACGAGGTGCTTTCGACCGCCCCGGATATCCAGGATAAGCCGGATGCCGCGGACCTGCAGGTGACGGCTGGCGCGGTTGAATATCGCGACGTGTGCTTTAGCTACGAGGATGTTGAGTTGGGCGAGGGCGGCGCCGACGGACGCCCTGTTATCGACCACATGGATCTGTCCATCAAGCCCGGACAGACCATTGCCCTGGTTGGCCCCTCGGGCGGTGGCAAGTCCACAACGTGTTCGCTGCTGCCGCGCTTTTATGACGTGGCTGAGGGATCCATCAGCATCGACGGGCAGGACGTGCGCGACGTGACGCAACAGAGTTTGCGCCGTGCTATTGGCCTGGTGCAACAGGATGTTTATTTGTTTGACGGTACGATTGGCGAGAACATCGCCTACGGCAAGCCGGGCGCTACGGCAGAAGAGATCGCCGAGGCCGCCCGTCGCGCCAACATTGATGCCTTTATCGAGTCGCTTCCACAGGGCTATGACACGGTCGTGGGCGAGCGCGGCAGCCGTCTTTCGGGCGGTCAGAAGCAGCGCGTAGCCATTGCACGCGTGTTTCTCAAGAACCCCAAGATCCTGATTTTGGACGAGGCGACGAGTGCTTTGGATAACGAGAGCGAGGAGGCGGTCCAGGAGTCGCTCGAAGAGCTGGCACGCGGCCGTACCACAATCATCATCGCCCACCGTCTCTCGACCATTAAGCATGCCGACGAGATTGCGACCGTCGAGCATGGTCGCGTTGTGGAACGTGGTACGCATGAGCAGCTTCTCGCCCGTGGTGGCACCTATGCCCGTTACTATCGAATGCAGTTCGAAGGTGCGCGTGCGCACGAGCTCGACTGATTGATATGACAGGAAGTATATGGCTGAGAAGAACCCTTTGACTCCGGAAGAAGTGACGGAGTTATTCTCCGAGATCGACGCATCCGGCGTTTTGGATCCGACGCTTGCCAAAAAGCGCACCGAGCGCATGCGCGAAAAAGAGGCAGCGGCCAAGCGCGGCGACAAGGCGGCGCTGGCGCAGCTTCGCAGCGAAGATCGCGCAAGCCAGACAAAACAGATCGACCCGCTGTCCGAGGACGACCCTTCGGGCTCGCAGGTGAGCCATACCATTACGAAGACCGCTATGGCTGTGGTCATCGGCATCCTTGTACTGATCGTGGGCATGCAGATTGGCTACGGCGTGATGCGTCGTCTGAACACCGCCAACTTGTCCGAGAGCGTTTCGGTCGATACCGTTTCGACGGCGCTGAAGGGCGGCCTTGAGTGGGGCAACGGCTTTACGCAGTTCCCGCTCGACTTTACCGTCGACGAGGCGGACGAGCGCACAGGCACGGTCGAGGTAACGGTGTTGGACACGTCGTCTGCCAACGAGCTCGAGCTGCTGTCCAACGGGCAGATCCAGGCCGCGGCGCTTGCGACCAACGCGCTGCTCAACGATAAGATCGACCGCGTGGTGTATAACGTTCACGCTTATATCGACGAGAATAGCAACATTCAGCACGATTCCTTCTTTGGCATGTTCCCCGCGAGGGGTCATCAGAGCGCCATTCTGACGTTCGTGTGGACCAAGAGCTCATCGACCGCTACGAACATCGACTGGAAGATGCATATCGTGAGCATGGACGACACGATTGCCGAGCGCATTCAAAAGCAGGTGAACTCGGTGTCGTCGCTGATTGAGGATCCGTCGGTGAGCCAGACCAAGATTGACGAGGAAAAGGCCGAACGTGACCTGGAGCATCGTCTGCATGGCCGCGAGATCTTCCGCGGTGGCAAGCCCGACCGCACGCCGTCCGATCTGCTAGAGCAGGATAAATAAGACGCCATCATCCCGCGTGAGCCAAGCGCCCGCGCGGGATGATTTTTCTGGGACGGGGATTAAATAATCATTCTGTCATGTATGCAGTTGGCGACAAAGCCCCGCGTTCAGAATGATATTTCCCGGTCCCAGAAAATCATTATGCATAGAAAGTCATAATTATCATTTCGTAAACATTTCGATGAAATTAACGCCATGGCGCATACTTGCGGTTAAAATACCGCAAGGCCTAACTACCAACCTTTAAGCCGGTCCGGAGAGACCGGGAAGGAGAATTATGGCGAACAACCATACTGCGGGCACTGCTGCCCGCACCTTCGCGCCCAGCGAGCTTTGCCAGCGCATGCTGGCCAAAACCAGCAAGGGCACCTGCGGTCCCTGCATCCTGTATCTTGAGGATGGGACCATTTTTTATGGACGCGCATGCGGCGCCGAGGGCACCGCGACCGGCGAAGTCTGCTTCAACACCTCGCTCGAGGGCTACTTTGAGGTCATGACCGACCCGAGTTATGCCGGCCAAATCGTAACCATGACCTATCCGCAGATCGGCAACTACGGTATCGACGAGACCGACGTCCAGTCGGCCTTCCCCGGCGACGACGTGCGCCCTGCGAGCGCTCCGGCTATGCGCGGCATGATCGTTCGCGACATGTGCGCCACGCCTTCTAACTGGCGCTCGGCCGTCAGCGTGCCGGAGTACCTGCGCGCTCACGGCATCGTCGCTATCGAGGGTGTCGACACCCGCGCTCTGGTGCGCCATCTGCGCGACAATGGTTCCAAGATGGGCATTATCTCGACCGAGATCTTTGACGTCGACGAGCTTGCCGAGCGTCTGGCCGCAGCGCCGACGCTGATGGGCGAGAACCTGGTCAAGACCGTGAGCTGCCCTGAGCCCCACGCTTTTGCCGCGTGCGACCTGCCCGCTACGCATGACTTTGCGCTTGCCCCTGCCGCTCCTGCCCGCCACAACGTGGTCGCCTACGACTGCGGCGTCAAACGTGGCATCCTGGAGGGCCTGGTCCGCGCCGGCTGCGACCTTACTGTCGTGCCGTGGGATACGCCCGCGAGTGAGGTACTCGACATGAATTCCGACGGCGTCTTTTTATCCAACGGCCCCGGCGACCCCGATGCCGTGGTGGAGACCTACGAGCAGGTGCAGCAGCTGATCGGCAAGGTGCCGGTCTTTGGCATTTGCCTCGGTCACCAGATGATCAGCTTGGCGTGTGGCGCCCAAATGGAAAAGCTTAAATTCGGTCACCGTGGCGGTAACCAGCCGGTTATGAACCTGGTGAGCCGTCGCGTGGAGATCACCGCGCAAAACCATGGCTTTGGCCTGCTGTTCCCCAGCTTGGGCAAGCTTGTCCCTGAGCTTTCCGGCGGCGAGACCGAGCATGCGGCCGATGGAGATCTGCGCGTCTGGGTGCGCCGCGGAATCGCGCCGGTCGTGATGAACGAGCGCTTCGGCCGCATTCGCCTGACGCACGTGAACCTCAACGACGGCACCGCCGAGGGCATCCAGCTGCTCGATGCCCCGTGCTTCTCGGTCCAGTACCACCCCGAGGCCTCGCCCGGCCCCACCGATGCCCACTATCTCTTTACCGCCTTTACGCGACTCATGGACGGCGAGGAGAACTACCTGGACATCGACACCGCGAAGGACCGCCTTGCCGGCTGGAATTTTGCCGAGACCGCCGCGACCGAGACCGAGGAGAACTAACATGCCGAAACGTACTGACATCAAGCGCATCCTCGTCATTGGTTCGGGTCCCATCGTTATCGGTCAGGCCTGTGAGTTCGACTACTCCGGCGCCCAGGCCTGCAAGGTGCTCAAGGAGGATGGCTTTGAGGTCATCCTGGTCAACTCCAACCCGGCGACCATCATGACCGACCCGGGTCTTGCCGACCGAACCTATGTCGAGCCCATCACCGCCGAGTTTATCGAGCGCGTAATCAAGAAAGAGCGCCCGGACGCGCTGCTGCCCACGCTGGGCGGCCAGACCGGTCTGAACGCCGCCGTCGAGCTGGCGAAAGACGGTACGCTCGACAAGTACGGCGTCGAGATGATCGGCTGCGACCTGGCCGCCATCGAGCGCGGCGAGGACCGCAAACTCTTTAACGAGGCCATGGCCGAGATCGGCCTGGAGGTCGCGCGCTCGGGCTATGCCTACAGCGTGGCAGACGCCGAGGCCATTGCCGAGCGCGTGGGCTATCCCTGCGTACTGCGCCCGAGCTTTACCCTCGGTGGCGCCGGCGGCGGCATCGCACATACTCACGAGGAGCTCGTCTCCATCGTGAGCCAGGGCCTGGAGCTCTCGCCTGCCCACGAGGTGCTGGTCGAGGAGTCCATCGAGGGCTGGAAAGAGTACGAGATGGAGGTCATGCGTGACCACGCCGGCAACGGCATCATCGTGTGCTCCATCGAGAACCTCGACCCCATGGGTGTGCATACCGGCGACTCCATCACCGTGGCGCCGGCGCAGACGCTCTCCGACCTTGAGTATCAGCGCATGCGCGTGGCCTCGCTCGCCATTCTGGAGAAGATCGGCGTCGAGACCGGTGGCTCCAACGTGCAGTTTGCCGTGAACCCCAACACCGGTCGCCTGATCGTCATCGAGATGAACCCGCGCGTGAGCCGCTCGTCCGCCCTCGCTTCCAAGGCCACGGGTTTCCCCATCGCCAAGGCCGCCGCGCGCCTGGCTGTGGGCTACACGCTCGACGAGATCGTCAACGACATCACCAAGGCTACGCCCGCCTGCTTTGAGCCCACGATCGACTACTGCGTGGTCAAGGTGCCGCGCTTTGCCTTCGAGAAGTTCAAGGGTACCGACCCCACGCTCACCACGCGCATGAAGGCCGTGGGCGAGATTATGGCGATCGGCCGCACCTTTGAGGAGGCCTTCGGCAAGGCTATGCGCTCGCTGGAGGATGGCCACCAGGGCATTTGCGCCGGTGGCAAAGAGGGTGCCGGCAAGCTGAGCGACGATGAGCTCGCTCAAGCCGTGGCAACGCCGACCGAGCACCGCATCTTCTTTGTGGTCGAGGCCCTGCGCCGTGGCTGGGACATCGCTCGCATCCATGCCATCTGCGGTATCGATCCGTGGTACCTCAACCGTATCAACGATATGGTGCGGGTCCAGGAGAGCATCCGCGACCTGCGTGTGGAGGATATCGACGCCGACGCGATGCGCCTGCTCAAGCAGTACGGCACGAGCGATGCCGAGATCGCCGCGCTGACCGGCTCGGACGAGCGCTTTGTGCGCGCCTACCGCAAGGGCCTGGGCGTGGTTCCCAGCATGAAGACGGTCGATACCTGCGCTGCGGAGTTCTTGAGCGCCACGGAGTACCACTACAAGACGTACGAGAACATCTACCGCACGAGCCCGGATGCCAAGAAGTGCGTGGCTCCCGACGAGACCACGCCGGCGGACAAGCCCAAGGCGATGATCCTGGGCGCCGGCCCCAACCGCATTGGCCAGGGTATCGAGTTCGATTACTGCTGCGTGCACGCGAGCTACGCGCTGGCGGCCCGCGGCTTCGAGACCATCATGGTCAACTGCAATCCCGAGACCGTCTCGACCGACTATGACACGTCCGACCGCCTGTACTTTGAGCCGCTCACCTACGAGGACGTCATGGACGTTATCGACGTTGAGCGCCCCGATGGCGTCGTGGTGACGCTTGGCGGCCAGACCCCGCTTAAGCTGGCGCGCATGCTCGAGGAGAGCGGCGTGAACATCATGGGTACCAAGCCCGATGCCATCGACTTTGCCGAGGACCGCGAGCGCTTCGCCGCTCTGCTCGACAAGCTGGGCATCATGTACCCGCCGGCGGGTCAGGCCACCTCGTTTGAGGAGGCCGAGGCCGTGGCCGCGCACATCGGCTACCCACTGCTGGTGCGTCCGAGCTACGTGCTGGGCGGCCGCGGCATGATGATCGCCTACGATGCCGAGCATCTGCGCGATTACATGGCAGAGGCTGCGCGCATTAGCCCCGACTACCCGGTGTACCTGGACCGCTTCCTGGAGGGTGCGATCGAGTCCGATGTCGACGCCCTGTGCGACGGCGAAGAGGTCTACATCGGCGGCATTCTGGAGCATATCGAGGAGGCCGGTATTCACTCCGGCGACTCCGCGACGTGCATCCCGCCGTTCAGCTTTAGCGAGAGCCTGCAGGCAAAGCTTCGCGAGACCACGCGCCGCATCGCGATGGCGCTGGGCGTACGCGGCCTGGTCAACGTGCAGTACGCCATCAAGGGCGAGACCGTCTACGTGATCGAGGCAAACCCGCGCGCCAGCCGTACCGTGCCGTTTATCTCCAAGGCCACCGGCGTGCCGCTGGCCAAGTGCGCGGCGCGTATCATGGCAGGCGATTCCATCGCGAGCCTGGGCCTGCCGAGCGACGAGCGTCAGCTGGACTGGTTCTGCATGAAGGAAGCCGTTATGCCCTGGGGCCGTTTCCCGGGAGCCGACGTTATCCTGGGGCCCGAGATGAAGTCGACGGGCGAGGTCATGGGTATCGCCAAGAGCTATCCCGAGGCATATGCCAAGACGCAGCTGGCGATCGACTACAAACTGCCCGATCCGAGCTGCGGCAAGGTGTTCATCAGCGTGTGCGACCGCGACAAGCGTCATATCCTTTCGGTCGCCCGTATCCTGCGCTACCTGGGCTTTGATATCTGCTCCACCGAGGGTACGGCGCGCGTGCTGCGCGGCGGCAACGTGACGTGCGAAGTCGTGGAGAAGATCAGCGGCCCGCACGACGGCGAGCGTCCCAACATCGGCGACCTCATCGCCGATGGCAAGATTGCGGTAATCATCAACACGCCGTACGGCCCGGGCTCGCGTGGCGATGGCTACCTGCTACGTACCGAGGCCGTGCGTCGCGGTGTGACCTGCGTGACGGCGATGTCTGCCGCCAACACCTACGTGAGTGCCATCGAGGCCGTGCGCGAGGACCAGCAGGGTCACGGCAGCGCCAACGACATGGGCATGGACGTCATCGCCCTGCAGGACCTGCCGCAGTACACGGTGTAATGTGACCTGGTCGGCCGGGGCGGGAGGGGCCGAGATTTCCCCCTTTCGCTCCGGCTGCAAGCAGAGTCGCTCAGGAGGAAACTCGGCCCCTCCCGCCCCGGACTGCGGTGACTTTGCTGCACCGTGTACTGCAGAAGGGGCTTTGTGCGTCCGGTGGCAATCAGGGTTCCGGCAACGGTGGGCAGACATCCGGCGGTTCGAACGATGGCGCCCAGGCGGGAAAGCCCGCTGGTGACAAGGCTCAGGGTGGCAAGTCCGCTAACTCACTTGCGAGCACCGGTGATCAAACGGTGGCGACCGTCGCCGCGATCGGCGGCCTGGGTGCCGCGATCGCCGCAATCGGAGTCTTTCTTGCTCGTTTCCGCCGCAAGGAAGACTAGCGCGAGCGATTGACAATCGCACACGTTTCTCAAGAGGGCCGCGGTAACCGTCGCGGCCCTCACTTTACCGGAGCGGTCTGAGGACTCGCGTCTTTCGCTTCGGACTGCTGCGCAGGGTCAATCAGGCGGAGATCTCACCCGTGTCGGGTTTGCGATAGCTTGGCGAACATAATTACGCGAAATCTAGGATTTCTCAAAAACGCGAAGTAGATGATATATTGTACTTCGCGTTTTTCAGTTAATCTTAATTTTGCGAAGTGGATTGCCATGAGACTTATTAATCGCCCGTTCTACATGAGCAAGCTTTCCAAGGTGGCAGGTACGCCTGATATCAAGGTGATCACCGGAATCAGGCGATGCGGAAAATCGAAATTGCTTGAGGCGTTTGCCAGCCAACTTCATTCAAACGACCCCTCGGCCAACGTCATACACGTCAACTTCAATCTACTTGAGTTCGAGCCGTTGGCGGAATACCATGCGCTGCATACATATGTGGAAAAGCACTATATTGAGGGTTGCCGGAATATCGTCATGATCGACGAGGTCCAGATGTGTGAAGGGTTCGAGCGGGCTATCAACAGTCTTCATGCGTCAGAGAAATATGACATTTACATCACGGGGTCGAACGCCTTTCTTCTCTCAAGCGACCTCTCGACGTTGTTCACGGGAAGAACGGTGGAGATCGAGGTCTTTCCGTTTTCACTTGCGGAGTTCTCGGCGTATCACGAGATCACTTCTCCAGCCGAGGCCCTTGCTCGCTATGTCCGCGAGGGAGGAATGCCGGGTTCCTATATCTACCAGGACGAAAGGATGCGTTTCTCATACATCTCGGATGTGCTTGAAACTCTTATCCTGCGCGACATCAGACAAAAATATCGTATACGTAATGCGGAGCAGCTTAAACGTTCCTGCGAGTTCCTGATGGATAACGTCGGAAACATCTCTTCTCTCAAGGGGATGGCGGCCGAGCTTTCACGAGCGAACCTTAAGATAAGCGACAAGACGCTGGCTGTGTATATCGACTACCTGTGTAATGCGTTTGCGTTCTACCGGTTTCGTCGCTTTGACGTCTCAGGAAAGAAATACCTGTCGACGGGAGATAAATACTACCTGGCCGACCATTCGTTTCGCTACGCCGCGCTTGGCACGAAAAAGCTCGATTTTGGCCTTGTTTACGAGAATATGGTGGCAATCGAGCTTATGCGCCGCGGATGGGAAGTCTACGTCGGCGTTCTCTACCAAAAGGAAGTAGACTTTGTCGCCATCAGGCGCGACCGCCGTGTCTATATCCAGGTGAGTGACGACATTTCCCAAGAAGCGACGCTGGAGCGTGAGCTTGATCCGCTGCGACGGATTCGAGACGCCTATCCCAAGTGCGTCATCGCCCGAACAGGGCACGAAACGACTGATTGGGATGGCATCAAGGTCGTCGACCTGGCACGATGGCTTATGGGTGAATCAGGCGAGCTGGCCGTCTAGCACGCGATGACGCGGGCTGAAACGAACGAGCGAGAATTTCGTCCCGCAAGGAGGCCAATACGGCCCTCTTCGAAGGACGGAATCCTCGCTCGATCTCTTGGCGGGATATTTTGCTCGGTCGATGATCAACGGTTGGTGGAAAGCGATGCCTCGTCCGTGTCACCATTCCGTGATTGCTGGTATTTTCTGCATGCTAAAATGAATGCATAAAAGACTTTATATTTGGAGGTCTCGATGCCTGCTTTAAAGATGCTCGACAATCTTGTTCCCATCAGCGATTTCAGTCACGGTAAGGGTTCGGCTGCTTTTTCGAAGGTTGGGGACGATAATCCCGTTGTGGTCCTTAAACACAATAAGCCGGCATTCGTTATTGTGACGCCCGATGAATACAGGGAGGCGAAGCAGGCGGAGGAGGACCTCGCCTTGTTGACGTTGGCCCTTAAGAGGACGGCTGCGACAAGCGATGATGAACTCGTTTCCCTATCTGATGTTATGGCAGAGTTGGGTGTGGGCCAGGACGAACTCGATCAGATGGATGAGGTCGAGTTTGAATGAGCGGGTACGAAGTCGCTTTCTACCCGGATGCTCTCAAGGATGTTAAGCGTCTGGACGGCTCCCAACGAAAGAACGTGCTTAAGGCCATCGAGAAAATCAGAGCGAATCCATTGTCGCAGAACGAAGGCGGATTCGGTAAACCCCTTGGAAACAAGGCCGGTACAGATTTGACAGGCTTTATGAAAATCAAGCTCAGAGGAAGTGGCATTCGGATTGTGTATCGCCTCATCAAGATAAAAGGGAAAATGGCCATCGTCGTGGTGGGCGCTCGCGAAGACATGGAAGTGTACCGAACTGCCCAAAGGCGAGCGGTTGATTTTGAGAAGTGGGCGGAAGAAAATCTCTAGCTTCATGGGTGAAAGACTGGTATGCGGCGATGTGCTCCAGACACACGGGTTTTGGCAAGGCTCTGGCGATTAGAGGATTCGCCAGAGCCTTTTCCTATCCGTGGGGCACTCCTCTTGGACAGTTAGTTCAGATTTGTATTTATTTGAGGCCGCGTGGAGGGCGATTTGGGCTCGATTGAGCTGTTTTAGGTGGTCTGAACTGATAAAGGCGTACGGGCAAGAGCGAGAAGGACCTATTATCGGGTCTAAAGCGGCCCAAACCAGTTTGTTAGCGCCAATTAGCACCGCCAAAAAATACATATCTGAACTAACTGTCCACCACCCTCTGTCGATTGCTCATTTAAGCCCAAAGTCAGCCAACGTACGTAAAGGTATGGTCTATGTAATACCAGATAAACAGTACATTTTTGCTTAATTGGTATTTGGTTGAAGAACCAATTGGTATGGCTTTTGGACCCCACTTAGCCGTCTACGTTCATTTTAATGCCGCTGGGAGAATTTCGAACTTGGTTGCGCAACTGCTCCCGTATACTGATTCAACCTAATAGGTGGCTATCTGGTTACTACCAGTTGACCCCTTGGTAACGGGTGGGCCAATTGTACGGAATGTACCGAACACCCCCCCCGTTTGATGCGTTCGCCCATGCTGCAGGGCGCGCGTCCGTGACACTTCCGCATGTCGGAGGGAAGGAGTCCAGGTGCGTAGGAATTCCATTTTCACGAAACGGTGGGTGAAGGGAAGCGCGGTTCTCGTCGCAACAGCGGCGACTCTCGTGTTCGCCAGCCCCCAGCAGGCGATTGCCACGCCGCTCAAGGGCGTCGACTCGGCGACCGTTTCCCAGTCAGCCTCGAACGTCGTCGACATCGATTTCGCCGACGGCATTAAGGGGCGTATCACATTTCTAGAGGACGGCATTTTCCGTTACAACGTCGACCCCAAAGGCGAGTTTTCCGAGTACGCCACGCCGCGTAGCAAGTCCCACACGGCTAAGATTCAGGCCCAGCCCGACACCTCGGACACCTACAGCAAGCCGAGCGCAACGGTTGTCGACAAAGGCGACGCTATCGAGATCACCGGCGGCAAGGCGACCGTGGTTCTGGACAAGGCGACCGGCAAGATGAGCATTAAATCGGGCGACCGCGTCGTGGTCTCCGAGTCCGCATCCCTCGACCTTGATAAGAAGGGTACTGTCCAGACACTCGCCAAGGAGAAGTCCGAGAACTTCTTTGGCGGTGGCACCCAGAATGGGCGCTTCTTGCACACCAACCAGACCATCGCCATCTCCAACACTAATAACTGGACCGACGGCGGCGTCGCCTCGCCCAACCCGTTCTACTGGACGAGCGACGGCTACGGCGTGCTTCGCAACACCTTTGCCGAGGGTTCTTACGACTTTGGCTCTACGGACTCCTCGACGGTCACGACCTCGCACAGCGAGAATGAGTTCGATGCCTATTACTTCGTGGCAACCGAAACGGGCGCCTCGAACGTGGCGACCGAGATGCTGCAGGACTACTACAAGGTGACCGGCAATCCGGTACTGCTGCCCGAGTACGGTTTCTACCTGGGTCACCTTAATGCCTACAACCGTGATGGCTGGTCAACGACCTCGGGTCAGAAGAAGTGGGAGACCAAGGGCAGCAAGCCTTCGAGTGAGAAGGGCAACGTTAAATACGAGTCCGGCATGTCGACGGGCTACAAGCTCGACGGCACGCTTGCCGCCGAGACGCTCAACGGAGAGGGCCCCACGGTCGATACCGAGAACATGAAGGCGACCGATTTCGACCGCCAGTTCTCCGCCCAGCAGGTTATCGATGACTACGAGGACAACGACATGCCGCTCGGCTGGTTCCTGCCGAACGACGGATACGGTGCCGGCTATGGCCAGAACGGTTATTACAAGACCGGCGGCGTCAACTCCGACGGAACGAGTTCAGCCGAGCGCCTCAACGCCGTGCGTGCCAACGTCGACAACCTTAAGAAGTTTACCGAGTATGCTAACTCCAAGGGTGTGAGCACGGGTCTGTGGACCCAGTCTAACCTGGAGCCTGACAGCAACTCCGAGACCCCGTGGCATTTGCTTCGCGATTTCGACGCCGAGGTCAAGACGGGCGGCATTACCACCCTCAAGACCGACGTCGCTTGGGTGGGCTCTGGCTACTCCTTTGGCCTCAACGGCATCAAGACGGCCTACGATACGGTGACGACCGGTGCCAACAAGCGCCCCAACATCATCACGCTTGACGGTTGGGCCGGCACGCAGCGCTTTGGTGGCATCTGGACCGGCGATCAGTACGGCGGCAACTGGGAGTACATCCGCTTCCACATCCCCACGTATATCGGTCAGAGCCTCTCGGGCAACCCCAACATCGGCTCCGATATGGACGGCATCTTTGGTGGCGACCCCATCATCTCCGCGCGCGACTACCAGTGGAAGACGTTCACGCCCTCTATGCTCGATATGGACGGCTGGGGCACCTACCGCAAGTCGCCCATGACGCACGGCGATCCCTACACGGGCATTTCGCGCTTTTACCTCAAGCTCAAGGCGCAACTCATGCCCTATATCTACACGAGCGCGGCCTCGGCGGCCAACATCGACACGGGCAACGGCGATACCGGCCTGCCCATGATCCGCGCCATGCTGCTCTCCGACAACTCCGAGTACGCCGCAAGCACCTCGACGCAGTATCAGTACATGTTTGGTGAGAACTTCCTGGTGGCACCGGTGTATCAGGATACCCAGGCAGATGAGAACGGCAACGACGTTCGCAATGGTATCTACCTTCCCAACTACGGCACCGACGAGAATCCCACCATCTGGATTGACTACTTCTCGGGTAAGCAGTACCGCGGCGGCCAGGTCCTCAACAACTACGATGCGCCGCTTTGGAAGCTGCCGCTGTTTGTGAAGGCCAACGCCATCGTGCCGATGTATGCCGAGAACAACAACCCCGAGGCCGTGAGCGACACCAACACCAAGGGTACCGACCGCAGCCAGCGTATCGTCGAGTTCTTCGCCACCGAGGGTGACGGCACCTTTACGCAGTACGAGGACGACGGCTCTTCCATCCAGAACAACACGACCGAGGACGATGCCTACGGCACGATCGACAATATCTCCTACGGCGAGCATGTGAGTACCGTCTACAGCTCCAAGGCCACGGGCGGCACCGCGACCTTTACCGCCGAAGCCTCGCAGGGTGGCTACAACGGCTACGACTCCAACCGCACCACGACCTTCGTGGCCAACGTGTCCGCCAAGCCCACGAGCGTCGTCGCCAAGAACGGTGGCTCCGCGCTCAACGTGGTTGAGGTCAACTCGCAGGAGGCCTTTGACGCCGCGAACCCCGAGGCCGGCCAGGCGGTCTACTTCTACAACGAGACCCCCAACCTCAACCACTACGGCAGTGATGCAGACAGCACCGAGGCCGAGCAGGGCGAGAGCTTCAACAACACCAAGATCACCACGAACCCCAAGGTCTACGTCAAGTTCGCGAAGACCGATGTCGCTGCAGCGGCGCAGACGCTCGAACTCGGCGGCTTCGTGAACGCCGATGCCACGCTGGCCGTCGACCGCCTCAACGAGAACCTCTCCGCACCCGCGAACCTTGCCGCTCCCGAGGATGCCACCACCCCCACGAGCATCAAGCTCACCTGGGGAAAGGTCGATGGTGCTACCTCCTACGACCTTAAGGTAGACGGTACCGTGTTCGCCGTGGGCGATGCGGCGGAGTTTACGCATGCCGACCTTGCCTACAACAGCAAGCATACCTACCAGATTCGTTCGCGCAACGCCGATGGCTACTCCGCCTGGAGTGACGTGCTCGAGGCGAGCTCCGCGCTCGACCCGTGGCGCAACGTCCCCACAGCTGAGAAGATCACTTGGGAGGGCTCGCTCTATGGCAGCCACAAGGCCGATCTCGCCTTCGACCATGAGTTCCAGTCGGGCGACGGCGGTTTCCACTCCGGTGGCAACGATCTGGGCAAGGCCCTGACGGTCGATTACGGCAAGGCCTACAAGCTTGACAAGCTCGAGTACTATCCGCGTGACGACGCCGGCAATGGCACCGTGACCAAGATGCGCATCGAGACGAGCCTCGACGGCACGCATTGGACCACCCAGGAAGTCGATTGGGAGCGCTCCGCCGCCTGTAAGACGGTGGCGTTCGACGGCGCCGTGGCCGCACGCTACGTGCGTATGACGCCGCTCGCCTCGGTCGGCAATTTCTTCTCCGCGTCCGAGATCGCCATCTACAAGACCGACGGCACGGATGGCTTCGCCGTGGGCTCCAACCTCAACAAGGCAACGATCTCCGATGGCGACTACTCCAACATGAAGAACTATCTGGGTCTCGAGAACCGTGGGTCCGATGCCTCGACGTTCAACTCGCAGATCCGCGACCACTTTGCTGACCTCAACAATAACGGCGTCTACGACGTCTACGATTACTCGTTCACCATGGCGGGGCTCGACGGCGGCACCAAGCAGAAGGGCAAGGTCGCTGGTACCCTTGCGGTGATTCCGAGCAAGACTGAGGTCGAGGCCGGCGATGAGATCACCGTCGATGTCTATGCGGCCGACGCCAAGAACGTCAACGCCCTGGGCGCGCTCGTCAACTTTAAGAGTGACCAGTTTGAGTTTGTGTCCGAGAGCATCTCACAGGATGGTTCGACCGCCGGCATGGAGAACCTGTCGCGCGAGAAGATCCAGTTTGAGGACGGCACGCAGACCATCAACCTCGCTTTTGCCAACCGCGGAGATGGCAAGCTCTACAACGGCACCGGCGCGGTGGCGAGCTTCAAGCTCAAGGCCAAGACCGCCGGCAAGGTTGAACTGCCCTCGACATCTTGGCTCATTGGCCCGGCGTGCGACGCACTTGAGTTTGCGAGCGATGGCACGGTGACGATGCCGGACGTTCCGCAGCCCACGGTCGCCGAGTACGGCCGCGACGCCTTCGACATCACGATGACCAACGACGAGCTCACTACCGATGACGGCACCAACGTCGAGAAGCTTATTCAGCAGAAGAGCTATAACGCGCTGTTCGATAATAACGAGGGCGACAACGGCTTTGAGTTCCTGTGGGACTGGAGCGGCAACTGGGACAGTGAGGGCAAGCTTCCGAGTTACGTGAAGCTTCCCACCACGATGACATTTGCCTTTAAGACGCCATCGAAGCTCGATGCCGTCGAGGTTGTCAACCGCAACGGCGGTAACGGCACCGTGCAGAAGATCAAGGCCGTCGTGACGTTCGAGGATGGCTCGACCCAGGAGTTCGCGGGCGGGGAGTACGATTCCTTCCAGGCTCGCTACGCCTTTGGTCTCTCTGCCGAGAACAAGGGCAAGAAGGCGACCAAGGTCGAGATCACGCCGCTTGAGGCATCGGGTGACCAGATGCTCACGCTGCGCGAGATCAACTTCAACTACACGCAGGGTGTCGAGGCCATCGAGGGCGTCGAGCTGGGCAAGAACCAGACCGAGTTCTTTGAAGGTGATGTTACGCTCGTCGACGCCAAGGCCACGCCTGAGAGCGCCGGCTACCCCTACGTGACGGTCGAGAGTTCCGACCCCTCTGTGGTGAGCGTCTCCGCTGTCCAGGCCGGCGATAGCGTGAACTACTACCTGCGTGCCAACAAGGCGGGCAAGGCAACGATCACGGTGGCATCGGTACTCGATCCCTCCAAGACCGCATCCTATGAGGCCGAGGTCAAGGCTGGTGTCGACACCTCTGCACTCATGGCAGCGCTTTCCAAGGCCGCGGGCTACAGCGAGTCCGTCTACACCAAGGATTCTTATGCAGCTCTCACCGCTGCGGTCGAGGCGGCTCAGAAGCTCCTCGACGGCGGCCAGGGCAGCTATAACAAGAAGGATGTCGCAGACGCCACGGCCAAGATCGAGAAGGCAATCGACGGCCTCAAGATGCGCCCCGTCGATGAGAAGAGCCTCATCAACACGCCCGAGAACCGCGAGAACGTCAAGGTGACCGGCTTCTCGAGCGAGGCCGACTACGAGGGCAGCAACGCCGTCAACGCTCTTGACGGCGACGAACAGACGCTCTGGCACAGCGACTATGCCTATAATGCCGGTATGCCCCAGCACCTGACCGTCGACCTGGGCCGCGACTACGATCTCACCGACGTCACGTTCCTGCCGCGCCAGGACGGCGGCACGAACGGCGATATCTTTGAGGCCGAGGTGCTGGTCTCCGATACCGCCGACGGTTATGAGATGGGCACCGCCACGTCGATGGGTACGTTTACCTTCGACAACGACGGCCGCGTGCTCACCGACCGTGGCGACTGGAAGCAGATGAGTTTTGGTGTCGCGCGCGGTCGCTACGTGACCGTCAAGGTGCTCCACGCCGGCGGTGGCAGCGTTGACGCCTACTGCAGCATGGCGGAGCTCAAGTTCTACGGTACGGCCGTTCCCGATCCGGTGGCGAAGGACGACCTCACTGCCGCGATTGAAAAGGTTGATGCCGAGGTTGCAGCCGGCGACCTTAAGGCCAGCGACTACACCGAGGCTTCCTGGACCGTGTTCCAGAACGCCTTGGCGAGCGCCCGCGCCATCTTGAGCGACGAGAACGCCACGCAGGACGAGGTCGACCAGGCACTCAAGGCACTCGAGAGTGCTCGCAACGCGCTCGAGAAGACCCCGGTGACCCCGGTCGAGAACCCGACCAAGAAACAGCTCAAGGCCCTGGTCAAGCAGGCGAAGGAGACTGACACCAAGGGAAAGACGGCCGAGTCCGTCAAGGCCCTGACGGACGCCATTACCTACGCCGAGGATGTCTTGGGTGATGAGAATGCTTCCGACACCCAGCTCCAGGCGGCCTATGACCAGCTCAAGCTGGCCATCGAGGGCCTCAAGGATGCCGACTCCGGCAACCAGGGCGGCTCGGGCAACACCGGAGGTTCGGGCAACCAGGGTTCCGGCAACGGCTCGAACGGTGGCGGCCAGACGAGCAAGCCCGCAGGCGACAAGGCCCAGGGCGGCAAGAAGAACGGTTCGGCGATCCCCAACACTGGCGACCAAACGGTGACGACTGTCGCGACCGTCGGTGGCCTTGGAGCCATCATCGCCGCGATCGGTGCCTTCTTCCACCGTCGCAATAAGGCTGAGTAGTCCCAGCGATAACTAAGCAAACGTGCCCGCCGCTCCACCAAGGACGGCGGGCATTGCTTTTTTATTTCAGCCAACGTACGTCATAGCAATC
>CAJMOL010000002.1 GCA_905215095.1 uncultured bacterium
GCGATCGCCAAAGCCGCCGCGACCGCCACGGTCGCCGCCACGGTCACCATAGCCGCCACGGCCACCGCGAGGACCGCGGTCCTCGTCCAGGCCCATGGCGACGAGCGGAGCGATGACCTTATCGAGAGCGGCCATCAGCTCGGTGGCCTCCTCATAAGAAAGCTCAGGCAGGAGCTTCTCCTTCTTGTTGGCAAGCTCGACCAGGCCCTCAGCGGCATCCTCGGCAGCGAAGACAACGATCTTGCGCATATCGCCCTCGGCGTCGTCGATGCGGCCAACCAGATCGGCAGCCTCGGCCTCGGCCATCAGGCCATCGAGCTCACGAAGGCGCATGCCCAGCAGGTCGGACATTTCCTTCTGCTCCATCTTGGGCTTGAGGTCAAGAAGCTTGATGGCGCGCTCGATGTTCGCCATGCGCTCGGCCTTGGCCTCCTCCTCCTTGGAAATAGCAAAGCGACGGCTACGCAGCAGGCGGGCGGCCTTCTGCATCTTGTCCATCAGCTCTTCGTCATCGTAATCAACGGCGGCCTCGACAACCTCGGCCTCCTCCTCGGCGGAAACCTCGTCAGCAGCCTCAACCTCGGCAGCTTCGGTCTCCACGGTCTCGACTGCCTCAACCTCGGCAGCCATGGTCTCGTTCTCGGTCTCGTTCATGATCTCTTCGTTCTCAGACATGAGACTCCTTCTTGGCCCTCTCGGGCATCATCGCCCCATTCGCGGGGCCCGTCGCGCACTCTTTGCGCTTTAAACATTCATGCCTCTCGGCAAAACGTCCATTAGTTTATGGTGTCGCCATCCAATCTAGCTGCAGAATCTATGTGCACACATTAATGCGACATGTCGCGGTATCATGGCCTGAACCAAACGTGTCCACCTTAAGGAGCCCGCCATGATTAAGCCCATCATGAAATCCGAGTTCTTTTTGCGCCTGCCTTCCGAAGACGCGGGCCCCGATGACGCCGCGACCGGGCAGGACCTCCTGGATACACTACACCAGCATGAGCACGAGTGCGTGGGCCTTGCCGCCAACATGATTGGCGTGCGCAAACGCATCATCTGCGTAAAGGACGGCAACAGGGCGCTGCTGATGTACAACCCTCAAATTCTTGAGCAGGTCAATTCCTATCAGACGAGCGAAGGATGCCTCTCGCTGATCGGCGAGCGTCCCTGTACCCGCTATCGCCGCATTAAGGTGGAGTATTTGGACGAGAACTTCGTTCACCGCATCAAAAACTTCTCGGGCTACACCGCCGAGATCATCCAGCACGAAATCGACCACTGCAACGGCGTCGTGGTTTAGGCCACCCGCCAAAATGAGGGTACCGGAGGCCTCCCTATGGATATCAGCCGCTTTGGCGAATTCGCCATCTTAGCGCAGTCACGCACGTTTCTTGATGCGGCGGAACTGCTTTTCATGTCGCAATCAACCCTCTCCAAGCACATCATGGCAATGGAGCACGAACTCGGCTGCAAGCTCATCGATCGAAGCCAGCGCCACGTAACACTCACCGCGCAAGGCGAAGCGCTCCTCCCCTATGCGCAAAAAATTGCGACGCTTCAGCATCGCTATCTTGCCGCCATTCAAATAGGTGCAGGTGAGCCGCTCGAGCACCTCACCGTAGGTTCTATCCCCATTATGGCCCCTTATGGGATTACGGACGCCGTCATCGATTTTCAGCAGGCGAACCCCTCATATTCTGTCGAGCTCATCGAAGGCGAGGGCGACACACTCAAGCGCATGCTCCTGCACGAGGACATTGACCTGGCCTTCATCCGTGACAGCGGCGCCATCGAGCCGGAGTTCAAAAAGATTCCCTTTACGACCGACCGGCTCGTGGCCGTCCTTCCGCCCGACCATCCACTCGCCGAACGTGACACCGTCGAGATAGACGACCTTATCGACGAGAATTTCCTCATGCTTCCCCAAGGCTCGTTCGTAAGCGAGCTCGTCCTTTCCCTTTGTCGCGAAGCTGGATTTGGCCCACGTGTTACGTTCACCGGCAAACGAGCCGAGAACATCATCTCTCTTGTCGCACGCGGCGCCGGTGTCTCATTCCTCATGCGCAAGCCGGCGGAATCGCTTACCAGCGGAAAGGTAGCCTTGGTGCCGCTTGAGCCCGCGACGACCTCCGAGGTCAGGCTCTACCTCAAGCGGAACGCCGCGCACTCGCAGGCGGTCGTCTCGTTCATTGGCTTCCTCCCCTACCGTCAGCTCCTGCAGGGCGACCGTGCGTCTTCCATCGCGGCACGACCGTCATAATCCCCGCTGCTCCACAACCGCAGACTTGTGACCGCAAACACGATGACAGCGGCACGAAACACAAATATGCCTCGGGCAGCACGTCGCCGTCCGAGGCATATTTAATCAAAGTGCGCAGAAAGACTAGTCCACCGAGATGTTGAGTGCCTTACCGCCCTCGTCCTTCTTGGTACCGATCACCATAGCGGCGACAAGAGCCAGAACGAAAGCGACCACACCGGAGATGACAAGGCCGATAAAGCCCGTGTCGATGCCGGCAGGGTTAATAAAGCTCGGGAAACCGAGCGGGCCGGAGGCGCCGAAGGCATAGAGCTTGGCACCCATGAGGCCGGCAATGGCGCCGCCTACACCAGCGGAAATAAAGGTTGCCCACATAAGGCGCTTACGCGGCAGCAAGATGGCGTAAAGCGCAGGCTCGTTGACACCGAAAATCGAAGAGACAAGGGCGGGAATGTTGACGGCAGCATTTTCCTCGGAGTCCTTGGTTCGGATGATCATGCCAAGCACAGCGCCGGCGATGGCACAACCGCCTGCATACACGAGCGGGTTAATGAGGTCATAGCCGTAGGTTGCGACATCGAGGAACCACAGCGGGATGATACCCCAGTGCAGGCCGAACATGACGAGCAGGCTCCAGAACGTGCCGATGACGAAGCCGGCGATGGCGGGTTGGAAGTTGATGAGCATCAGAATGATCTGGGCAACGATGTTGGAGAGGACCGTCATGACCGGACCGACCACAAGCAGGCCAAGGATGCCGCAAATGAGGAGCGTCAGGATGTTGGAGAAGAACGAGCTCACAAGCGCGGGCAGCGCGTTAGAAAGGGCCTTGTGTACCTTGGAGGCAATCCAGACGATAAAGATCGCAGGCAGAATCGTCGATGAGTAATTCTGCATGATCAGCGGGATGCCAAAAATATCACCGTAGACATTGGACTCGAAGACCGTGCCGGCGCCGAGCGTGTAGAGCGGATCTCCGCCCATAAGGCCAACGAGCGTCGGGTAGACGAGGATACCACCGAGCGCCATTCCCATAACGGGCTTAAGTCCGAACTTCTTGGCCGACGTCCAGCCAATGATTAGCGGAAAGTAATAGAAGACCGAATCTCCGATTGCCGAGAGCGTCACATAGGTATTGCTGTCCTTGGCAAGCCAACCGGCAACCGTGCAGAGCGCGAGCATCGACTTGATAAAGCCACCGGCCATAAGCACGCCAAGAACCGGCTGCAGAATCTCGGAAATGATGGCGAGCAGGCGCGAGAACGGATCGCCCTTCTTGACATTGTCGCCCTCATCGATATCGAGCGCGGGCTTGGTGTCGAACCCGCCAATCTGAACAAGGTCGTTGTAGACAGCCTCGACAGTGGCACCAATCACGACCTGATACTGTCCGCCAGCCTGGATGACGTCAACGACGCCCTTCGTCGCCTTAAGTTCATTGGTCTGGGCAAGTGATTCATCCTTGAGGTGGAAGCGGAGACGCGTAATGCAGTGGCTCACGTCTAACACATTGTCTCGACCACCGACCTTTGTGATGATTTCATCGCAAAGCTTCTGGTATTTCATGGAATTCTCCTTTTTCTGAGCGGGGTATAGCATCGATTTCATGCCTCCGTAGTCGACGTGGGAGGGCAAGGAACCCGCTTCCCCCTTTGAAATCCGCGGACGCACGTACGCCCGGGATGCGAAACGGCAGAGAAGATGGAAGATGCCGATCACATGGCGGCGAGCCTCATTGGCCCATGTCACGCAATCAGGTCTACAAACGCGAATCTGCTGCGCCGAGAAGTCTCGTCGTCTGGCAGAACTTGTCACACAGACGTTCCGGTTCGCCCTGGGGAATCTGAGTACGCTCGGTCTCAAAGGAGAGGCCGTACTCGCGTGCCGGAAGGAAATACTCGAAATAGCCGTTGGTGTAACCGCAAACTATTCCCTCGACTGGGCATTCGCGCTTCATGCGAATACCCAGGTCGCTGCCGAGCTCACTCGGGAACACAAAGAGATGCAGGCCGCCCAGACTGATGACGGCACACTTAAGCGTGAGCGAAAAGTCGTCATGGGCAACGGTGTGATAGAACGTCTGAGGCTCGATGCGGTCGAGAACGACCTCGCGATCGAGCTTGATCTGGGAAATCGCCTCGGCAAGACCGGTCGAAACACGCTCGACCTCGGGAATGCCGCGTCCCTGGCGAAAATTGCGGTCGCTACAGTCGCCAGCAGCGCCGACGACCATGGCCGGATAGTAGCCAAGACTCTGAGCGAGCTTTTTGCCGGTAAGACCGGCGAGTTCGCTCGTGAGCTCCGTGCAGTCGGGTCCGACGCAGGCGGAATGCACCGCCCAGTTCACAAAGCCCGCAAATGGATTGCCTTCGGTATCGAAGAACGATACGACAATGACCTCATTGTCGGCGAGTTCACCTGGGATGATGCGGTTGTCGTAGAAACCAGTGATGACCTGCTTGCCCAAGCGACAAATCGCGGGCTGTGCGTTGGCGCGGCACTCAAAGCATTGGCAAATGGTATCGAGGAACCAGCGGTAGTAGTCCTCGTCGAATTTTCCCGTCCACCAGCTGCGGTGGTAAGCGACGATTGAAGTATGGTCGTGCGTCGCCGAGAGCAGAACGCAATCACGGTCAATGCCGTAGCGCTCGGCGAGCATTGTCTTGACTTCCTCGGCCATGCTTTCCTCGAACTCGAGGACATCGGCATTAAAGAGAAACACTTCACGTTCGCCTTGCTGGAAGAGGATGGCGTTGGCGAAGACGTCATCATGGACGCCCGTCGCAGGTTCAAGACGGTTGGGGAGGTTACGGTATCCGATTAGATAGATGTCGCCTTGCGGGGTAATCTTGCGGCGTGCATGTCCGATATTCATGCAAGTTCTCCTTTTTGTCATGCCGCGTTTAAAGCGGCAAGGATGGTTTGAAGGAGGCACTCATGGGAACCGGCGGCGAAGCCGGAGTTCATGGCCTCATAGGTGATTTTCTCGTACGCATCGGGGGCCGGCAGATACTTTTGCCCTCCGTTGACAAGCGTGGCAAAGAGCACGGGGCAGAATCGGGCGGCGCGCACGGCGGCGCCAAACGAGCTCGAAACCTCGGGCTGGATACCAACGAACTCGACATTTCCCAGCCGAAGTAAATAGACCCTCGTACGCTGTTCGCCTGCCGCATGAAACTCATAAGTTCGATGCGGGGCCAATGAGCAGAAGTCGGCGCGCGTCTGGGCGGGCAGGACGTCGACCGTGCGAGCATCGACGCCGATGGCATCGTCCTCACGCGCCGCACGGACGGCCTCAATCAACGCATCGCTCATAGCGCGACCCTGTCGATGCAGCATGCGATATCCACTCTCGTGAGCATCTAACGTTTGCTTCGCCCCGGTCGAATCGAACGCAACGGTCACGGCGCGCTCCGCCGGACTCTGATCCCCCGCGGCACCGGGCAGCAGCAACACGACTCCGCCCAATTCGCGCTCGAGAGCCGTGGCGGCAAAGCCAAAGAGGTCCCCGCTCACCAAGCGCTTCCCCTGAGAATCGTGCGATCCGTCGAGCACGGAAGACTGGACATCAGCCGTCGCAAGCATGGCAACGAGCCCGCCCTCGGCATCCCTCGCGACAAGTATGGGCATCGCGTGGTCGGCAAACCCCTTGGGGTCTACTCCCAGCCACCAGCCGGCCGGCGTCTCAATGTCGCGGTTAACGTTCACAGGACAGTAGCCCTCCGCCGAGGCGAGCGTGACAGAGCGAATGCCCGCAACCGCCTGCTCAACGGCCGCGCGTGTCGCGGCGATGAGCGCGGCACGATAGCGCTCATTTCGATCGCGGGCATCGGTGTCGGCCAGATGCCCAGGGGTGCGCACGTGAGGCGCAGAAAACGTGTGGGTCGGGACCACCCAAGAAAGGGCGCCGTCGCAATTGGAGACATCCTTGACAACCTCACGCAGATCGACGAGTAGGGCCGGAGCGATCGAGGTAACCTCAAGTGAAAGGATGCAAGCGCGCCGCCCCATCCCTTCGACCACGAAGGCACGGGCAAAGATTTCATGACGGAGTGCGTCGAAACCGTCGAACGGCAATACGTCCTCTAAGTTAATGGCCACCCGGGCGGCTCCGGCCTTCATCTCTCCCTTATCCATGGCGAACGCCCTCCTTTATCTGTCGCTCACTCGATGCCGTACAAGCGCTGTGCCGTGCCGCCAAGCATAAGGTCCTTGTCCGTATCACTTAAATCTGTGGCGCGGACGCAGGCGACACCCTCTGTTAGCCACTCGCGTTTAACGGGATAACTCGTACCAAAGACAATATGGTCTGCACCAAGGACTTCAACCGCACAGGCAAGAAGCGTCTCGCCCCAGGGCTGAGCATGGGACATATCGAAATAAACGTTGTTCTCAAGACGCTTGGAGACCGTCTCGGTATCGGTCTGGAAGCGACCCGAGGCATCTGGACGCTTGGGACCATGAGGCAGCAGCATCTCCTTGAACGCAAAGTATGCGCCGCCGAGCATGGAGTGGACCATCTTGATATTGGGGTAGCGCTCAAAGAAATCACCAAAGATCTCTCGACCGATCGCCGTAGTTTGGTCGACGCAGCGGCCATAAGAGCGGCGAAGGTTGTCGTACGCGAGAAGCGACTCGTTCTCGACCGGCACGGGAACATGGTGCACGTAAACGGTGACATGGCGTTCGTTCAGGTGCTCGAAAAAGCTCGAGAAGACCTGGTCGTCGAGATAGCGCTTGCCGTAGTGAGCGCAGAGCTGCACACCCGCAAAACCATCGTCGAGCCTGCGGTCGAGCTCCTCCAAATTCGCTTTGGTGCCAAAGGGCGGCACAGCGACAAGCGGAATCAGACGGCCATTTGATGCCTTCGCGTCAGCAGCCATACCGTCGTTGAAACGCCGGCACATCTCGAGCGACATCCACTCGTGGCAGCCGGGGAGCTTGAGGATCGCCTTGTCGACCCCCGCCTCATCCATATCGGCCAAGCGCTTCTCGAGGGTGTAGTCGCCCTCAATGTAGTTAAGACCCGGAGAACCGGCGGGCATCTCGATCACGATCTGTCGTTTGCCGGCGGAATTCATGGTCAGATAGCCTTCGGTGTCATAGGCGCGGGGTACCTCGGCCAAAAACTGTTCACAGAGCGTCTCGTCATGAAAGATGCGCTCGTCGAACCAGTAGGAATTTGCATCGATAATCATTGGTTGGAACCGCCTTTCATCTTGTTGAAAACATTCTAGAAAAGCAGGTACCCGGACATCAATTCCAGCTTAAGCCCACTGTATTCCATTTTGGAATAGAACTTACCGCTCACGCGCGAACCTCGCCCGCCCAACGAGACAAGCGCTAACAGCACGGGCTTAGACAGAAAACGGTCGGCCCGCATCCGTTGCGGGCCGACCGTTTCATTACAGGCTACCTTTGCCGTTACGCCTGGCGGTAATGGTCAAAGAAGTCGGCGAGGTCTTCGAGGGACTCTTTGAGTACTTCCATGCGTGGCAGGTACACGATGCGGAAGTGATCGGGCTCGGCCCAGTTAAAGCCGCCGCCGCGCGTGATCAGGATCTTCTTCTCGTGCAGCAGGTCGAGGGCAAACTGCTCGTCATCGGTGATGTTGAACTTCTTCACATCCATCTTGGGGAAGATGTAGAACGCTGCACGCGGCTTAACCACCGAGATGCCGTCAATCTTGTTGAGCGCCTCATACACAAAGTTGCGCTGCTCGTAGACACGGCCGCCGGGACGGATGTAGTCGTTGACCGACTGATGGCCACCGAGTGCCGTCTGAACGATCGACTGAGCCGGCACGTTGGAGCACAGGCGCATGTTAGAGAGCATGTTGATGCCCATGATGAAGTCGCTCATGCAGCGCTGGTTGCCCGAAAGCACCATCCAGCCAATACGATAGCCCGCAATCATGTGCGACTTGGACAGACCGCTAAAGGTAACGCAGGGCAGGTCGGGGGCGAGTGATGCAATGGAGACGTGCTCGTAGCCGTCCATGCACAGGCGGTCGTAGATCTCATCGGCAAAGATCATCAGCTGATGCCTGCGTGCAATCTCGACGATGCCCTCGAGCACCTCGCGCGGATAGACGGAACCCGTGGGGTTGTTGGGGTTGATGATGACGAGGGCTTTGGTCGCGCTCGTGATCTTGGACTCCATATCCTCCAGGTCGGGATACCAATCCGCCTGCTCATCACACAGATAATGTACGGGATGACCACCAGCAAGGGTTGCGCACGCCGTCCAGAGCGGATAGTCGGGGCTGGGGATCAGAATCTCGTCGCCATTGTCGAGCAACGCGTTCATCGAAAGCTGAATGAGCTCGGACACGCCGTTACCCGTGTAGATATGCTCCATCTGAACGTTGGGCAGGCCCTTGATCTGCGAATACTGCATGATCGCCTTGCGCGCGGAGAACAGGCCACGCGAGTTGGAATAGCCTTCGCAGTCGGGCAGCTGCTGGCGCATGTCCTTGATGACCTCATCGGGCGTGCGGAAACCGAAGGGCGCCGGGTTGCCGATATTGAGCTTGAGGATGCGCTCGCCCTCGTCCTCCATACGGGCGGCCTCGTCGACGACGGGACCGCGCACGTCATACAGGACGTTATCGAGCTTGGTGGATTTAGAAAAAGTACGCATGGTGGTGCTCCTTGCAATTTGAGCTGAGGGATGGGGTTCGGGCTTGGAATCGTTGCGGGGTGATGATGCCTCGCCTTGATCGGCGTCGCCGGCAAGCAGCCAGGAAACATCGACCTCCAAAATGCGGGCGAGCAGCTCTGCCACATCGCGCCGCGGAATCGTCTTGCCGCTCACATATTGGCTCATCTGACTCTTGCCGAGTTTTTTGCCGAGCATCTCCGATGCGCGGATCACGTCCGACTGGCGAACGTCGCGATCGGACATAGCCTGTCGCAGGCGATCGCTAAACGTCTCTTGGGCCACTAGAACCTCCTTGCTGGCAAAGTTCAATTTATAGAACACGAATTGAACCAAGGTTCAATTTAGGCAGCAGTATAACGCGGCACCTCATTCGAAAGTTCAATTTCATAAGAAAACGAACCGAACTCCGAGATTTGCCCAAAGCGGACAATGACATGCACGCGTTTAGAGATATTCGAGGAAACGAGCCGCCGCGAGCGAAACGTCGGCGGTGCGGTATATGGCGTTGATCTGCCGATGAGGATGTCCCTCGAGCGGGCGCACGACAACATCGAACTGGCAGCGGCGCAAGATGAGCGCGGGAAGAATGCTCACGCCCAGGCCGTCCTCGACCATGGCCATAATCGCATAGTCATCCCAGGTCGACAGCTTGGAGCGCACCGTCAGCCCCGCCCGACGGAACAGCGGCGTAATCTCGTCGTCGCTACCGCGTTCCAGCAGGATAAACTGCTCGTTGGCCAAATCGGCAAGGGAAACGACCTCCGCGGTGGCAAGCGAGGAGCCCGCTGGCACCACGGCCATCAGCTCGTCTTGTACCAACGGCCGCGACGCCATGCCGGCGCCGCGTGGCTCGCGCGGAATAAAGCCCAGGTCGCAGCGACCTTCCGCCACCCATTGTTCAATCTCTGAGTAATCGCCCATCAGCAACTCATAATCGACGTCCGGATGATCGGCGCGAAAGCGCGCAATCACCGGCGGCAGCACGTGGGTCGCCACACTCGAAAACGTACCGATGCAGATTTTGCCGCGCATGAGTCCACGCATCTCATCCACCCGTCGCTGCAAGCGAGTGAATTCCTCGCAGAGCGCCTCGACAGCCGGCATGACCTGCCGCCCGTCGGCAGAAAGCACTACGCCCTCGCGACTGCGGTCGAGCACCTTAAAGCCCCAATCGGCCTCAAGATCGGCCACCATACGGCTCACGCCCGACTGCGAATAGCTCAGGCGCTCGGCAGCACGCGTAAAGCTTCCGGCGCGCACCGTCTCCAGCAGCACCTGCATCTTTTGAATATTCGTTTCCACGACACGCCCCCACCTTTACATGAATTTTTGTCATGTTAGCCATGCATTATATTCGCTTTTCTTCTAAAGCCAGTTCACCCATAGTGAACATGCTCGGATATAGAGGGGATGTCAGCGCATGAACAACGGACTGTTTACGTACTTAGCAGCATTGCTATTGTTTGGCTCCAACGGCATCATCGCCGCCGCCATCGCACTGCCGAGCTCCGATATCGTGCTGCTGCGCACTTTTCTGGGAGCCCTCTCGCTTATAACCATCCTCGCCACTACCCAACACCATAAGTTGCAGGCGCCATCTCGTCCCCGCGAAGCCGCGGCCCTCCTCCTCTCGGGAGCTGCGCTGGGCGCCAGCTGGATTTTTCTGTTCCGCGCCTATCAGACGATCGGCGTCGGCGTATCCTCGCTGCTGTACTACTGCGGCCCCATCATCGTCATGGCGCTCTCCCCGCTCATCTTTGGCGAAAAGCTGACCGGCGGCAAAATCACCGGCTTTATCGCCGTCGCCTGCGGTGCTTTTCTCATTGCGGCACAAGGTCTAGGCGGCAACATGCCCATTGCGGGCATCGTCTGCGGAATCGCCTCGGCATTTTGCTATGCACTGATGGTCATTGCCAGCAAGGGAGCGCCACATATCGAAGGTCTCGAGAATTCCACGCTCCAGGTGAGCGCCGCCTTTGTAACCGCGTTGATCCTTACGCTCTTCACGCAGGGTGCCCCCTCGTTCCTCTCCCCTAGCATTGCCGCCGGCATCGATTGGCGCGCCGTTGCCATGCTCGGCGTCGTCAACACCGGCATCGGCTGCCTGCTCTACTTTAGCGCCGTCGCCAAGCTGCCCGTCCAGACCGTCGCTGTCGTCGGCTACCTCGAGCCGCTTTCGGCGGTCGTGTTCTCGGCCGCCCTTTTGGGTGAAGCCATAACACCGGTCCGCCTGATGGGCGCCGCGCTTATCATCGGCGGCGCGATTTTTTGCGAACTCGCCGGCAAACGCGCAAACGCCAAGGCTGGCATCGCCCAGACAGCACGTGCTTAAAAGCCCTGCTTTGAAATGCTACCTGCATAGATAAATAATCCCCAGCTGAGGATTATTGTCTAAAATAACCCGATGTGCCAAACTGCTCTTGTATGTATAAAGACGGCATAAAGTTTTTTGTCCTAGACAGATAACCGGATGTCTAAGGGAGTCCTCGTGGCACACAACAAACTGGAGGCAAACCTCCAAGACCAGCGCGGGCAAGGCGGGCACGGAGCCATCCCCCTCTCCGCTGGCATGCTGCTCGTAACGCTCGGCGTCGTCTATGGCGACATCGGCACGAGCCCCATGTACACCATGAAATCAATCGTCGCCAACAACGGCGGCATCGGTACCGTCAGCGAGGACATGATCTTGGGCGCGCTCTCGCTCGTCATCTGGACCATGACACTCGTGACCACGGTCAAGTACGTTGTAATCGCCATGAAGGCCGACAACCACAACGAAGGCGGCATCTTCGCCCTGTTCAGTCTCGTGCGCAAGGTGGCGCCATGGCTGATTCTCCCCGCCATGATCGGCGGCGCGGCGCTGCTCGCCGACGGCATCCTCACCCCCGCCGTCACGGTTACCACGGCCATTGAGGGCCTGCGCACTATCGAGTGGGGCCACGCGCTATTGGGTGACGGGCAAGCCAACGTCATCATTATTACCATCATCATTATCTGCGGCCTGTTTGCCATGCAGCGCGCCGGCACCTCGTCAATCGGCAAGCTGTTCGGCCCGCTCATGACACTGTGGTTCCTGTTCCTGGCAGGCGCCGGCCTGTTCAACATGCTCGGCAACCTGTCCATCTTGCGCGCGCTCAACCCCATCCGCGGCATCATGTTCCTGTTCTCGCCCATCAACCACTCGGGTATTATGGTGCTCGGCTTCGTCTTCCTGTCGACGACCGGCGCCGAGGCGCTCTATTCGGACATGGGTCACGTGGGCAAAGCTAACATTTACGCATCCTGGCCGTTCGTAAAGGCGGCCCTTATCCTCAACTATCTGGGTCAGGGCGCTTGGCTGCTCGCCAATAACTCCAACCCCCAGATGCTCGCGATGGATATCGTCAACCCGTTCTATATGATGCTTCCCGAGCCCCTGCGCCCCTTTGCCATCGTGCTTTCGGCCGTGGCGGCCATCATTGCCTCGCAGGCGCTCATCACCGGCGCATTCTCGCTGGTGTCCGAGGCCAGCCGTTTGGACCTTATGCCGCACATGCAGGTCTTCTACCCTGCCGAGACCAAGGGCCAGCTCTACATCCCCATGGTCAACAACGTCATGCTCGTGGGCTGCGTCATCGTGGTGCTGCTGTTCCAGAACTCGGCGCATATGGAAGCCGCCTACGGCCTTGCCATTACGCTGACTATGATGTGCACCACGCTGCTGCTCTTCTTCTACCTGCACGAGGAGCGCAAGCTCAAGGTTGCTCCGTGGATCTTCGCGGCCTTCTTCCTTTTGCTCGAAGGCTTCTTCTTCGTGAGCTCGCTCACCAAGTTCTTCCACGGTGGCTATTTCACCATTTTGATGGCCATGCTCATCATGGGCATTATGGTGTGCTGGTACAACGGCACGGCGGTCGAGCAGCGCCAGTTTACGCTGCTGCCGCTGCGCAGCTACCTGCCGCAGCTCAAGCGCCTGCGCGACGACGATCGCTATGAGCGCATGAGCGACAACGTCGTGTACCTGACCAAGGACACCCATACCGACTACATCGACCGCGATATCGTCTACTCGATCTTGGACAAGCATCCCAAGCGCGCTCGCGCCTGGTGGCTCGTGAATGTCGAGACCATGGACGAGCCGCATACCTTTGCCTATTCGGTCGAGACGTTCGGCACCGACTACGTGTTCCGCGTGCATCTGTACCTGGGCTACAAGATCAACCAGCGCGTCAATGCCTACCTGCGTCAGGTTGTTCAGGACCTGGCTGCCACCGGCGAGCTGCCGCCGCAGACGCATGACTACTCGGTCTACAAGGATCCGGGTAACATCGGCACGTTCAAGTTCGTCCTGATCCGTAAGCTTCTGGCGCCCGAAAGCGATGTGGAGCCGAGCGAGCGTACGGCCATCACGCTCAAGTACATCATCCGTCGCGCCGCCGGCACGCCTGCGCGTTGGTACGGCCTGGAGAACTCCAACGTGAGCTTTGAGTACGTGCCGCTGTTCACCAAGTTCAAAGCCGTGAACAAGATGCAGCGCCTGGCCCCCAACGAGCGCCCGTAGGCGCCGACGGGTTGCATGGAGTTGGTTTTCGATGGACAAGATTGAGGCCGGGGAGGTAAACATGGATACAAAGGCGCTCGATGGCCGTGAGGCGGTGGTCGAAATGGTGCGTGAGGCGCGCGTCGACGCCGCCGAAGATCGGTTCTTTACGAATCGTGCCAACATGGACATGGCCGATCGCGTGATTTCGATCGTGGTGACGGTGCTTGTCGCGGCGTGCGTGTGCGCACTGCTCGCGCACGTGCTGTTTGTCTAACGACCGCAGGTTGCAAAGGCTTTACACTTGGAACCACCACAAGGGGAAACCACCACAAGGGTGCCTGTCCCCTTTGTGGTGGTTTTTGTTTTTGAGAGAGGGGCGGGACGCTGATGGACGTTCGTACGGACGGCGATATTGCCGATAGTTTTTGGTGGCGGCGCACAACGCTGACGCGCCGCACTCCTCTGTATGACGCCTGCGTATCGGTGGGGCTGCTGGTCGCGGCGACGATTGTGGGCGCGCTGCTCGACCATCCGGGTCTCGCGCCGAGCATCATGATTGTCTATGTGTTCGCCGTTCAGCTGTGCGCATTCTTTACCTGGAGTCGCCTGTATTGCTTGCTGAGCTCGGCTGCCGCCGTGGCGCTCTACAACTTCTTGTTTGTCGACCCGCGCTACTCGCTGTCGCTTATCGACCGCGGCTATCCCGGCATGTTCTTCATCATGTTTGTGGTCTCGCTTGTGTCGAGCTCGATTGCGTTGGCCCTGCGCCGCGCCTTGGCACAGGCTGCCGCCAGCGACCGTCGCACGCATATGGTACTCGAGACCAACCGCATGCTGCAGCGGTGCGCCGATCAGCAGCAGATTGTCCATGCCATGGCAACGCAGCTGGCGCGTCTTTCGGGCTGTCCGGTCGTGTGGTACAGCGCCGACGCCGAGGGCGATGACCTGCTGCCGCGTGCGACGTACACGGCCGTGGGTGACGCCGCGCCGGTGCATGAACTGGCGCCGCAGATGCCGCCGCGGCTCTCGGCGTCCGCCTATGTGGGAACGCCGCTCGACGCCACGTTTGGCGGCTCGGCGTTTTATGGCATCTACCTGACGGTTCGCACAGGCGACGGCTTCGTGCGCTCGGGCGACCCCGCCTCGGTGGTGGGCGTGCTGGCTATCGTTGCCGCGCCCGACGTGCTGACGCACGAGGAGCGGATGCTGGCCGATGCCATCGTGAGCGAAGGCGAGCTGGCGCTCGATCGCGCCCGCGCCATGGAGGCCCGCGAGGAGGCGGCGGTGCTCGCCAAAAACGAACAGTTGCGCGCCAACCTGCTGCGCTCCATCTCGCACGATCTGCGCACGCCGCTTACCAGTATTTCGGGAAATGCCGACGTGCTGCTCGACCAGGGCTCGACCGGCACCGCGGTGCTCGATGCCCAGACGCGCCGCGGCCTGCTTCTATCCATTCGCTCGGATGCGCTGTGGCTCAACGCCACCGTCGAGAACCTGCTCGCCATCACCAAGCTCGAGGGTGGCGGTATGCGCCTGTCGACCACACTCGAGCTCATGGACGATATCGTCGAGGAGGCGCTGCGCCACGTAAGTCCGGCCGTGCGCGAGCACGACCTTAAGGTAGTGGCGTGCGATGAGCCGGCGCTCGTCAACGTCGATGCGCGCCTGATGGTGCAGCTGGTGGTCAATCTGGTGAACAACGCCATCACCTATACGCCTGCGGGCTCGCATATCATGATTTCGATTAGCGTCGACGATGGACGCGTGGCGTGCTCGGTGGCCGATGATGGTCCGGGCATCGCACCCGAGGATCGCGAGCTGATCTTCGAGTCGTTCTATACCGCCAACCACGGTCTGGCTGACAGTCACCGCAGCGTGGGCCTGGGTCTTTCGCTCTGCCGCTCCATTGCGCTGGCGCATGGCGGTAGCATAGAGGTTGCCGCGGCGGACCCGCACGGCTCGGTCTTTACGATTGAGCTTCCCGTCGCCGACGTTTCGTTTGATAAGGAGTAGCGCTGTGCCGAACTCTGCCGTAAAACCGCTCATCTTGGTCGTTGAGGACGACCCCGCCGTCCGCAATCTTATTGTTGCCGCGCTCGAGGCGCACGGCTTGCGCCATATGGCTGTGGAGACCGCCCATGCCGCTATCGCCGCCGCCTCGTCGCAGGCGCCGAGCATCGTGCTACTCGATCTGGGCCTGCCCGATATGGACGGCGTCAAGGTGGTGGAGTCGGTGCGCGCATGGTCGGGCATGCCGATCATCGTGGTTTCGGCGCGCAGCGAGGACGCGGACAAAATCCGCGCGCTCGATGCCGGAGCCGACGACTACCTGACCAAGCCGTTTTCGGTCGAGGAGCTGCTCGCGCGCATTCGCACGACGCTCAGGCGCCTTTCGTATGCGCAAACGGGCGGCGTTGTCTCCGAGGGCTCGTTCGATACCGGTGAGCTGCATATCGATTTTGATGCCGGCATCGCCACGATGGATGGCGAGGAGCTGCATCTGACGCCGATCGAGTACAAACTGCTATGCCTGCTGGCGCATAACGCCGACAAGGTGCTCACGCACCAGTCTATCCTGCACGAGATTTGGGGCACGGCAACCAAGAGCGACCTGGCGAGCCTGCGTGTCTTTATGGGCACGCTGCGCAAGAAGATCGAGTCCGACCCCGCGCATCCGCGCTACATCCAAACCCACGTAGGCATTGGCTACCGCCTAGTTACCCAAGGCTAGATCGCCAACCACCGTCCCAATATGAGTTGCGGTGAAATACGGTCTAACTTTGCCTAATTCCAGGCAAAACAGTCCGTATTCCACCGCAACGTTGTCTATTTGCCCTTGGGCTTGCTGGCGTAGAACTTCTTCTTTTTGAGCTTGCCGGCAGGAGAGGGTTTGCCGGCAAAGTTCGACTTGCCGTTGCCGGCCTGCGCGTGCGCGGGTACTGCCGCACGGGGCTTGCGGGCCTCGGGATTGCGCAGTTCCTCGGTTCGCTCTGCAATCTCCTCGGCGCTAAAGCCGACCTCGGCCATGGCATCCTCGATGGGCAGGCGGCGCACGATATAGCAATGATGCACCTTCTGGTTGCGCGCGAAGTCCTCGGGGATGGTCTGCGCCGTAATGTCCTCCAGCACCACGCCCGCGCGCGCGAGCTTGCGCGTCTCGGGACGGAAGCCACGCAGGTTGCAGCTAAAGATGGCATGTCCACCCTGTGCGAGCAGGCGCGATACGCCGGCCAAAAGCTCGACATGGTCGCGCTGGACATCCCAGGTGCGGCGGCCCATCTTGGACGAGTTCGAGAACGTGGGCGGGTCGACAAAAATCAGATCCCAGCGGTTGCGCGTCTGGCGCTGGTCGCGAATCCAGGCGAGCACGTCGTCGCGCACAAAGTGATGCTGCGGCCCCACAAAGCCGTTCTGACGCATATTGCGCTCGGCCCAGTCCAGGTAGGTGTTGGAGAGGTCGACCGTCACGGTCTCCTCGACGCCGCCGTCGGCTGCGTAGCAGGTGGCGGTGCCGGTATAGGCAAACAGGTTGAGTACCTTTACCGGACGGTCAGCGCCCTCAATCATGCCACGCACAAGATCCCAATTCACAGCCTGTTCCGGGAACAGGCCAGTGTGCTTAAAGCCCATGGTCTTGATGTTAAAAGTCAAGTCCTTATAGCGCACCTGCCACTGTGCGGGCTGCGGGACTTTATGTCATTATTATGAACACATTTCGAAAATTCTGTTAGTAAAATTTTGAGGTGAATCAGGACGATTTTACTATTTTGAGAAGATTTTCACAACTTTCAAAAAAGCTATTGGGTAGGTTGCACAATCAAGTGATATACTAGTATTGCACATTGCCCATCTGCGCGAAACGTCCTGAAAAGAATGTGGGGAAATTGCGGATTTATCCAAAAATATTTCTACTCCGTTTGGAGCCGCGTCATTATAATATAGGTATCATAAAAACGCATCTCTGCATCCCTGCAAAAAATGAAAAAGGAGAAACACAAATGGCAGTAAAAGCTTCCGAGCGCGTTCAGCGCTACGTCAATGCAAACGGCCCCACCATCGGCACAGTGGAGCGCAAGGTCCTTTCGCAGGACGGCCTGTACTTCAAGGATATCGACGGCACCGGTACCGTCAGCGCCGTCAACGACTGGCGCCTTTCCCCCGAAGAGCGCGCACAGGCTTACGTCAAGACCCTGACCACCAGCGAGAAGATCGGCCAGCTCTTCACCTCCGACTGGCGGATGGGCCCCAAGTATCCCTCCCCTCGTCTCGCCGCCAACGGCCACAAGCCCGTGGGCGACGAGACCGGCTTGCTGGATGAGGCCCCGGTGGATGTCTCCGACAGCATCTTCGGCCATCAGGCTCTGCCCAGCACCACCGACATGGTCAAGAAGTGCTTCAACCGCCACGTCATCCTCCGCGAGAGCCCCTCGCCCGAAGATCTGGCCGATTACCTCAACCAGCTGCAGTACCTGACCGAGACCTGTGAGCACTTCGTGCCCATGCAAGTCATGTCCAACAGCCGCAACGAGAACGGCGAGGTCGTCTTCGGCATGAACGACGCCACCGGCGTGTTCGCCACCTATCCCGGCACTCTGGGCATCGCAGCCGCCGTCAAGGGTACCGCCCGCATCGACATCATCGACAAGTTCGCCGACACCATCCGCCGCGAGTGGAACGCATGCGGCCTGAAGAAGGGCTATATGTACATGGCCGACTGCGTCACCGACCCCCGTTGGCAGCGCACCTTCGGCACCTTCGGCGAGGACCCGGAGCTGATCGAGGAGATCTTCGACCACCTGATCCCCGGCATTCAGGGCGGCAGCAACGGTGTCACCCCGGAGGGCGTATCCGTCACCGTGAAGCACTTCCCCGGCGGCGGTGCCCGTGAGAACGGCTTTGATCCCCACTATGCCGCTGGTCAGTGGAACATCTACGCCACCCCCGGCTCCCTGCAGAAGTATCACATCCCGGCTTTCCGTGCGGCCATCCGCCACAACGCCGAGTCCATCATGCCCTACTACTCCAAGCCCTGCGCCGAGAAGAGCGCCCCGCAGGAGGACTTCAACGGCAACCCCATTGCGCTGAACCCCTACGGCTTTGCTTATAATAAGGTGTTCATCGACGGGATGCTCCGCAGCCAGATGGGCTTCAAGGGCTATATCAACTCCGACACCGGCATCGTCCACAATATGTGCTGGGGCGTCGATATGCTGGACGAGCCGGAGCGCATCGGCTACGCCGTCACCCAGAGCGGCGTGGACCTGATCTCCGGTCTGCTGGACAACGAGCTGGGCGAGGAGAGCTACGCCCGCGCCACCAATGGCTACTACGACACCCACGAGGTGCCCGCCGGCTTCAAGAAGGAGGACCTCGTCCTGACCGACGAGAGCCTGAACCGCGCCGTCAGCCGCACCCTGACCGAGTTGTTCCGTCAGGGCATGTTCGAGGACCCCTACGCCGACCCCAAGAAGGCCGCCGAGGTCGTAGCCACCAAGGCCGACTGGGAAGAGGCTGCCCGCGTCCACCGCGAGAGCGTCGTCCTGCTGAAGAATGACGGCACCCTGCCCCTGAAGAAGGGCTGCAAGGTCTACGCCGAGGCCTTCGGCAAGAGCGCCGAAGCCAGCGGGGCTGCCACCAAGGCCCTGCGGGAGATGCTGGGCGATGTGGTTCTGGTGGATGACCCCGCCGCAGCCGAGATCGCCCTGCTGATGGTCAGCCCCCAGTCCGGTGCGTACTTCAACGCTACCCCCGGCTATCTGGAGCTGGACATCTGCGAGGACAAGACCGTCTGCAACGTGGACGAGAGCGGCAAGCCCACTGCCGAGACCCACAAGGAGACCACGCTGGTGGGTGCTAACCGCATCCCCGGCATCGCCGAGGCGGTCCACGCGCACGGCGGCAAGGTCGTCTCCAACATCAACTGCCCGCTGGCTTGGGAAGTCGGCAGCATCGAGAAGGTCTCCGACGCGCTGACCGTCGGCTTCGACACCTATCCTTCCGCTACGCTGGACGTCATCTTCGGCCGCTTTGCCCCGGTCGGCAAGCTGCCGCTGACCCTGCCCAAGGGCGATGAGGTTCTGGCTGTCAACCCGGACGGCGTCTGCGTCAGCCCCAACGACGTGCCCGGCTACGCCAAGGATGCCTACATGCCCGACAGCATGAAGGACGAGAACGGCAAGGCTTACGCCTACCGCGACGCCGCCGGCAACTACTATGAGATGAACTTCGGTTTGAATTACTAAGCTTTCATCGATAATCAACACTCCTTCCGGGGTGTTGATTATCGATTTTTACAAGGAGAATCAAATGCCTCAGACACAGAAAAAGCAAGATATGGGCACCGGCGACGTCAAGAAGCTGCTGCTCCAGCTGATGATCCCGGCGGTCGTGGCGCAGGTGGTCAATCTGCTGTACAACATCGTGGACCGCATCTACATCGGCCACATCTCCGGCATCGGTGCGGCGGCGCTGACGGGCGTGGGCCTGTTCACCCCCATCCTGATGCTGCTGAACGCCTTTGCCATGCTCATCGGTGCGGGCGGTGCCCCCCGCACCGCCATTGCCATGGGCCAAGGCGATAAGGAACAGGCGGAAAAGATCATCAGCAACAGCTTCACCATGCTGATGATCTTCGCGGTGCTCCTGACCGTCGTGTTCTACGCCAGCGCACCCACCCTGCTGCGCCTGTTCGGTGCCAGCGATACCACCCTGCCTTACGCGCTGGCCTACAGCCGCATCTACATCCTCGGCTCGGTCTGCGTCCTCATTGTGATGGGCATGAACCCCTTCATCACAACGCAGGGCTTCGCCAAGATCAGTATGCTCACCACCGTCATCGGTGCGGTCATCAACATCATTCTGGACCCCATCCTGATCTTCGCGTTGGGTCTGGGCGTGCAGGGCGCGGCCATTGCCACCGTGCTCAGTCAGGCCGTGGGTGCCATCTGGATCCTGCGCTTCCTCACCGGCCCCAAGACCACTCTCAAGCTGAAAAAAGAGTACCTGAAGCCGGAAAAGAAGACCATCCTGCCCGTCGTAGCGCTGGGCATCTCCTCTTTTGTCATGCTCTCCACCGAGAGTCTGCTCTCCATCAGCTTCAGCTCCAGCCTCGCCCGGTACGGCGGCGACGTGGCCGTGGGCGCTATGACGGTCATCACCAGCGCTTCCCAGCTGGCGACCCTTCCCCTTCAGGGCATCTGCCAAGGCGGCCAGCCGGTGATGAGCTTCAACTTCGGCGCGGGCAAAAAGAGCCGCGTCAAGGAGGCCTTCCGCTTCCAGTTGACCCTCTGCTTCGGCTACACGACCCTGTTCTGGCTGCTGATGATGCTGGTTCCCGGCGCGGTGGCGGGCATCTTCACTTCGGACGCCGCCCTCATCGAGTACACCACGTGGGCCATGCGCATCTATATGGCTGGCATCTTCGCCATGGGTGTTCAGATCGCGTGCCAGCAGAGCTTCATGGCGCTGGGGCAGGCCAAAGTCAGCTTGCTGCTGGCCTGTCTGCGCAAGATCATCCTGCTGATCCCCCTCATCTTCATTTTGCCGCATCTGGTTTCTGAACCCGTTTTCGGCGTCTTCCTCGCCGAGCCGGTCAGCGACATCCTTGCTGCAGCCGTTACCGCCTTCACCTTCTTCACACGGTTCAATAAGATCTTGGACAAGGGTGCGGGCAAAGTCTGATTGAACGGAGGTACACCATGGAAAAGAACGTTCTGAACACTGACCTTTCCGGCAAAGTCGCCGTTGTCACCGGTGCCAGCGGCACCCTCTGCTCCATCTTCGCCAAGGCCTTGGCCCGCGCGGGGGCGAAAGTTGCCCTGCTGGGCCGCAATATGGACAAGCTCAAGGCGCTGGCCGATGAGATCGAAGCCGAGGGCGGCGTGGCCAAGGGCTACACCTGCAACGTCATGAACAAGGCCAACTGCTTACAGGTGGCCGAGGACGTGCTGGCTGACCTCGGCCCCTGCGACATCCTCGTGAACGGTGCGGGCGGCAACAATTCCCGCGCCAATACCGACAAGGAATATTTCGAGATGAGCGACCTCGACACCGACACCGTGACCTTCTTCGACCTCGACGAGAGCGGCGTGGAGATGGTGTTCAACCTGAACTTCATCGGCACCCTGCTGCCGACCCAAGCCTTTGCCCGCCAGATGGTCGGCCGCGAGGGCTGCAACATCCTGAACATCTCCAGCATGAACGCCTACCTGCCCCTGACCAAGATCCCTGCCTACTCCGGTTCCAAGGCTGCTGTGACCAACTTTACCCAGTGGCTGGCGGTGCATTTCAGCAAGGTGGGCATCCGGGTCAACGCCATCGCGCCGGGCTTCTTTGCCAGCGAGCAGAACGCAAAGCTGCTCTTCAACGAGGACGGCACCCCCACCGCCCGCACCGGCAAGATCCTTGCCGCCACCCCCATGGGCCGCTTCGGCGACAGCGAAAAGGACCTTGTGGGCGCACTGCTGTTCCTGCTGAACAATGACGCTGCCGGTTTCATCACCGGCATCTGCCTGCCCATCGACGGCGGCTTCTCCGCCTATTCGGGCGTGTAAGACTCTGTAAACAGCAAAACTGCCGCACCGGGTGTGTTCCCCGATGCGGCAGTTTTCTTTGTTATTGGTTCGCCAGCAGCACTGCCAGAACAGCCTTCTGGACGTGGAGGCGGTTTTCCGCTTCCGTGAAGATCTCGTCGGCGTGCTCCTCAAAGACGGCAGTGGAGATCTCCTCGCCGCGGTGGGCGGGCAGACAGTGGAGCAGCAGGGCGTCGGATCTTGCCTTGCTCATAAGCAGACTCGTGACCTGAAATCCCGCGAAATCCCGCAGACGGCGCTCGCTCTCCGGGGTGCCGGGGGCGGTGTTCCATGCCGCCGTCACCACAACGTCGGCGTCCTTGACACCCTCAGCGGGGTCGGTCAGGAGCTGGAACTTTTCGCCGTACTTGTGGGCGAACATCAGCACGTCGGCGGCGGGGCGGTAGCCCTGCGGGCAGACGCAGCGGACCTTCATGCCCGCCAGCAGACAGCCCACGATGAGGCTGTTGGCCATGCTGCAGCCATCCCCGATGAAGCAGAGGGTCTGGCCTTCCAGCGCACCGCGGCGCTCCCGGATGGTCATCAGGTCGGCCAGCACCTGACAAGGGTGGGCGTAATCGGTCAGGCCGTTGATGACCGGCACGCCCGCCAGCTCGGCGAACTCTTCGAGGTCGCTCTGGCGGTAGGTGCGCCACACCACGCAGTCGTAATAGCGGCCCAGCACGCGGGCGGTGTCCTTGAGGGGCTCGCCCCGGCCGGACTGCAGCTCGGTGG
>CAJMOL010000003.1 GCA_905215095.1 uncultured bacterium
GCTACGGCGCCGCCGTACTCTCCCACCGGGATATCGATGCCGTACACGCGTCCGGCAACATAGCTCATCAGCACACCGGCAACGCGATTGATGCGGTCGGTAGTGACGATCTCGCCCGCCGGCGGATAACCCTCGACCGTAGCCCCATCGCGCTTGAGCTGCAGCATCAGCACGTCCAGGTCGCTTTCGAGCACGGCATGAACTTGACTGCCCGAAGCCTCGAGCTCGGGATCGGACTCGACAATGCCAAACTGCTGCTCGTAGACAAAGGGGTGGGCATTGCGATCGAGCACATAGTGCGACAGCAGGCCCAGCGCAAAGGCGCGACCCAGATTGGCATCGCGCGGCTGCAGGTGCGACACGCCGTCGCGCAGGCACGAGAATTGGCGCGACATGCGCGAGCGGTGCATGACCTGAGCAAGCGACATGCAGTCGGAGATGCGCGGCGTGAGCATGTGGAAGAAAAACGGGTCGGGACCTTGGTTTCCCAGGATAAAGGCGATGCGCTCCTCGTCGGACGTGATAACGCCCTGCGGAAGACGGTCGATGCTTTCCTCGCCAAACAGATGATGCGTAATGAGCGCGGGCATAATAATCCTTTCGATTTCATTCGATGCAATCCATTATGCCCACCGCACAGTCATGCCAAACCTGTAACGGCAAACGATGGCACACCGACCCTTACGCTAGCCCCAAGTGCGATTTGACCTCGGCAGCGCGACGACGGGACACGGGCACCGTCGAGCTCACACGGTCGAGCCTGAGCTCCATCAGGCCCGTGGAGCCGATCTCGACATTGTGCACGTCTTCCAAATTGACCAGATAGCTGCGGTGGACGCGGATAAAGCCCTCGGAGGCCAAGCGGCGCTCGAGCGAGGAAATCGACTCATTGATCAGATACGTTCCATCGGCACAGACGGCGTTGCAAAAATCGGCGCGCGCCTCAAAGTAGCAGACATCCGCCACGGGAATGAACACCTTTTTGCCCCCGCGATCCACCGTCAGGCGCAAAGGCTGGCGCGGAGCATGGACGACACGGCGAGCGCCCAGGGCTGTCTCGATCTTGTCGAGTGCCTTTGACAGGCGTGCGTCCTCGACCGGCTTGACGACATAGTCGACCGCATCGAGGTTATAGGCATCGGCCGCATACTCGGCAAACGCCGTCACAAACACAACCACCGGCGGCGTCTTTAGGTTCTGCAGCGTCTCGGCAAGCTCAATTCCCGAGCGACCGGGCATGGTAATGTCTAAAAACAACACGTCGGGCTTGTTCGACAGAATCGACTCCACGGCTTCGGTGACATTGCCCGCCTCGGCAATCTGACCCACACGCGCATCCTTTTCCAACAGATAGCGTAGCTCAGCCCTAATGGGAGGCTCGTCATCAACCACCAAGATGTTCCAGCCTTCGGACATATGTGCTTCCCCTCTTTTTCTCTCAATCCAACCGCGTGCTACGCCGTCAACGGCGCCGGCTCATGCGGCTCGCCGTTCAGCTCGACGATGACCTGCGTTCCCACGCCCTCCTGGGACTTCACGCGCATGCCAGAATCTTCTCCGTAAAAGAAATGGATGCGCTGAAGCACGTTGAAGAGCGCCAGGCCGCAACCTCGCTTGATGGAGCCGTCGGCGGTAATGCTCTCGGGCTCCTCCAGGCGATGTTGCTCAAACAGATGCGCGCAGACTTCTTCGCTCATACCGATGCCATCGTCCTCGACGATGATCTCCAAACCGTCATCGGTCTCGAAAGCCCTAACATGAATAGAAAGCGGCTCGGTCTCGCGCTGCGCATGCTTGATGCAGTTTTCGAGCAGCGGCTGCAAGATAAACGGCGGCACCATGCAATCGCGCACCTCAAAGTCGATATCGACCGAGACGCGCAGACGGCCGTCGCCATAACGAGCCTGCATAAGATTGATATAGCGAGTGCCCTGTTCCACCTCGTGCTCGAGCGTGGTGAGCGTATCGGAATCAGAAAGCGTCTGACGATAGTAGTTGGAAAAGTCGATCAACAGCGATCGCGCCTTGTCGGGCTCGGTTCGAACGAGCGACACGATCGTGCTAATGGTATTGAATAGAAAATGAGGATCGACCTGTGATTGCAAGGCACGCAGCTCCACGCGGGCCGTAAGCTCGTCCTGGCGCTCAAGCTCAAAGCTCGCAAGCTGCGTGGAAATGAGGTCGGCAAAGCCCGAGGCAAGCGCCGTCTGGCGCATATCGATGCTGCTCAGGCGGGGATAGTACAGCTCGAGTGTGCCCACGCAATGCCCGCGCACGGTAAGCGGCGCGACAATGCCGGCGCGCAGACGGGGAAAATAACCGCCCGTCTCATTGGAGGTGTCACGCGAAAACACACTCTGCTCGCCCGTCTCAATCACACTGAGCGTGGTCTTGAGCACGACCGGGGTGCCGGCAGGGCACTTTGCCGAGTCCTCGCCCCAGCTTGCCAACACCTGTTTGCCATCGGTAAAGCAGATGGCAGAGGCGATGGTCTCGGACAGGATGATTTTAGAGGCGCCCAAGGCCGCTTCGGGCGTAAGGCCGCGCGACGTGTAGGCGAATATTTTTGATGCGATGGCGAGCGTACGGTCGGTTGCACTCGATGTGAGGTCGTCGGGGACCACAAAGACATACGAGAAAAAGAAGCACAGCATGACCATGCCGGCAATAACGACAACGCCCGGAACGGGATTGGGGTTATCGGTTAAATCCCAGATAAGCAGCAGGATAAGCGCCGGAACGACAACACCGAGCAGGATGGCCTGGACCACATGCTGGGCCGTACGAAAGACCTTGGTAGAGTTGTAGCTCTTGCCCAGAATCAGCCTATTGAGATCCACCGTCATCTCCTTCTTACTGACGCGCCCCATAGCAATAAAGAGGGCCGCAAGCGACCCTCTCCATTGCATTATGCAATCAAATACTGTGTTTTACATCCAGTCGTCGATGAACGGTAGTTTAGGCGCTGTATTTGTTGGCCTCGCCAAAGGTGCCCGCCTCGACGATCCAGCCGTCCTTCATGATGACGTTCATGTTGTCGGTGTTGAGCACGTGGATGTCGGCGGCGACGTCACCGTTGACGACCAGCAGGTCGGCGCACTTGCCGGCCTCGATGGAACCGGTCTCGTCCTCGATGTGGCACATCTTGGCACCGTTGAGGGTGGCGCAGGTGATGGTCTCGACCGGGGTGAAGCCGATCTTGTCGACGAACTCGTACATCTCCTCGATGGAGCAGGTGCCGTACGGGGTGACGAAGGAGAAGGAGTCGGAGCCGATCGTCATGACGACGCCGCGCTTCTTGGCCTCGCGCAGGCAGTCGTAGTTGCGCTGCAGCTCCTTCTCGACCAGGGTGCCCTCGTACTTGTCGTGCAGCTCGGGGACGTAGACGGGCGGATAGGTGGCGTACCAGGTGGGCAGGAAGGCGATCGTCGGGGTGAAGAAGGTGCCCTGCTCGGCCATGAGGTCCATGGTGCGCTCATCGATATCGAAGCCGTGAATCAGCTGCTCGCAGCCAAAGCGAACGGAATCGTAGGCAGCGGCGTGGTTGTTGTAGCAGTGGCTCCACACGGGGATGCCGACCATCTTTGCCTCTTCGACTACGGCCTGGATCTCCTCGGAGCAATAGTGCTGGTCGCGACCGGAGTCCCAGCGCCAGATGCCGCCACCGGTAGCCCAGATCTTGATGGCATCGGGGTTCTCGCGCAGGCGACGACGGACGGCCTTGCGCAGATCCCAAGGACCGTCGACCTGATCGCCCCAGGGGTGCGATTCCTTGTTGAGCTCCTGGCTGCAGTGGTGGGAGTCGCCGTGGCCGGCAACGCGGCAGAAGCCGAGGCCGGTGGCCAGAACGCGCGGGCCCTTAAAGACGCCCTTGTCGATGCAGTCACGGATCTGGATACCAAAGCGGCCGATCTCGCAGACAGTGGTGAGGCCGTGAGTGAGGCAGTCGTAGGCCTGCTTGACGGCGACGGCCTGCTTCTCGAGGAGCGGCTGCATGACCCAATCGGTATCATCGTCGGTCAGGTTGCCCGAGAAGTGCAGGTGGGTGTCGATCAGGCCGGGAAGGACGGTCTTGCCGGCGGCGTCGATGACCTCAACGCCCTCGGGAAGGTCCTGCATAGTGCCGGCGTACTCGATCTTGCCGTTGTCGTCGACGAGAACGAGGGAGTTCTCGACCGGCTCGGCACCGGTACCGTCGATGAGCTTGCCGCCAACGATTGCATACTTAGTGGACATGGTTCCTCCTTATGGATCCATATAGTGGGCGAGGCCGTGTTGGGTTAAGGCCTCACAAAGCTACCCAAGTGGTGCCGGGTTCGGTGCGCGGGAGAGAGGGCCCCACGCACCCGATCCGCCCCGGCTAGGCGTTACTTTTTGCGGGAATTGGTGAAAGCCATGAGGGCCAGGCCAATAGCCAACCAGCCGATCACGATGCTCCACTCCACCATGTTGAGGGAGGCGGGAGAGAACGGAATCACGAGCAGGCCGATGATGATGGCGCAGGCAGCGATAGCGAGGCCGATGCCAAACTTGCCGCCGGGCACCTCGTAGGGACGAGGCAGGTCGGGCTCGGTGAAGCGCATGCGCAGGCAAGCGAGGGCGACCATGCCGCAGGAGAAGATGAAGGCGAGAGCCGACACGTTGGTCAGAGGGATGAGCATGTTCTTGCCCAGGAACGGACCGATGACGGTGATAACGCCCAGAACGACGCAGGCGAGCTTGGGAGCGCCGGACTTGGGGTCGACCTCGGCGAACTTCTCGGGCAGTTGGCCCTTGCGGCCCATGGCGAGCATGATGCGGCTCGTGGCGCCGTAGAAGGAGTTCATCGGGCCCATGGGTCCAAGCGTGGCGATGACGAGCATGGCCAGGTACAGGAGCATGTTGATGCCCTTGAGGCAGGCGAGCGCGGGAACCGGGCTCTTAACGAACTCATGCCAGTCGAGGATGGTGCCGAACGAGTAGATGCAGACCATGTAGAAGCCGCCGGCGGCCAGCAGGGCCAGGGAGATGATCTTGCCGAACTTGTTCCAGTTGAGGCCCTCGGCTGCTTCCTCAGCCTGCTGAGGAATGGTGTCGAAACCGGCATAGAAGAACGGAGTCAGAACCAGGACCGACACGATGCCGGCGAACAGGCTGGCGCCCTCGGTAGCGGCCTTGCCGCCGCCAGCGCCGGTGACCTGGGAGAACACGGGCATGGCGTTGTCCGGCGAGCCGGTGAACAGCGAGACGCCCATGGCGAGCAGCATGCCGCAGAGCAGGGCCTTGGTCAGGAAGGCCTGGAGCTTGGCGGCCGAGCTGGCACCGCGGAAGTTGAGGAAGATGACGTAGGCTGCAAAGCCGAGCGCGATCAGCGTCGGGAACAGGTAGACGTCGGCGCCCAGGATGGTGTAGAGCTTGACGGCGCGCAGCCACTCAAGACCAGGCAGGCTGCCGAACATCTCGGACACGAGGGTCGAAATGGCGATGGCCTCCCACGGGCACAGGATACCGTTGCCCAGAGCCAAAAGCCATCCGGTGATGTAGCTCAGCGTACGGCCAAAGCTACGATCGACATACTCGACGATGCCGCCCGAGATGGGGATAGCAGCCGTGAGCTCACCGAAAACAGCTCCGACGGGCACGAGGAAGATTGCACCCAAGAGGAATGCGATCATAGCGGGAACGGGACCGCCGCCCACGACCATCCAGTCGCCGACCTGCAGAACCCAACCGGTACCGATAATGGCACCAAAGCCGATGGTAAAGAAGTTCCAGAGCGAGAGCGTTTTCTTCATGCCGCCGTTATCCTCGACTGCAACTTCTGCGTTCTTGTCCGCCATTGTTCCCCTCCTTTCCTTTTTGACGCCCCTTGACGTCACCCCTTGCGCGGTCTGTTTTGCCGCGCGCTTTTATTCCATGGCTTTAAGATACGGCCTTGGCACAGCAGTGCCGCTTGTAGCTCGACCGAAGGCAGAACTGCAAAACGAGCGGCGCCGTTTTTAGGACGAACGGCACGGTTTGCCGCTCATTGTTGCCGCCTGACCGACGGGCGTACGCTCATCGGACGCATATAGAGATGTTTTTGAGGCCGTGTGTTTTGCGCCTTTCGTACCGTTTACCGAGCTTTTGACGCGCAGACCCATTTGTTGCACATCTTTTTTGTAGGATGGACAGGTTATACATGAGACAAGGCGGTACGAATGGCATACGGATACAACGACGGTGATCAACGGCGACAAAGCGTTCGCCTTGCTGGCCGCACCACGCCGATGCCCAGAAGTGCCACGAGCAGCAATCCGCAACGCCTCCAAGAGCAACCCAGGCCTTCGTCTCGGCAGCAGTCAAGCAGAACACGGCAGAGTGGCCGTCTGAGCACGGGCACAAGCGCGCAGCAAGATAGCAGCTTGGGCGCGCGCACTCGACAACGTCAGGCCGAGGTTCCGCAACTGCGCCGCAACGGCGCACGTCAGCCCGGCATCCATATCAACCGCTTCTTTTCGCATCCCCAAGGCGGACGCGACGGCAAGCCCTACCGTTCGACATCGCACGCGAATGCCCCCGCCCTGCCGGCTCGTCGACTTCGCCTCGCACTGTGCTCTATCCTTACCTGTCTGGTCTTTGTGCTTATGAGCTCCTGTATGTCCCACGGGTCGGCCGGTCTCGAGCCCACCGCCGAGGACAAGCTGCTCAAGGCCCCCGTCGCACCCGGTTATTCTTTCGCCTTTTCGACCCCACGCTCGCAATGGCAAGCCGGCACGATGCCCCATATCTATCAGATCGACCCTGCGTGGTCGGAGCTGCCTTACGCCGGCGGCACCATCCGCCAAAATGCCTGCGGGCCCACGTGCCTCACCATGGTCTACATCTTTAAGACGGGACGCACCAATATGACCCCTGTCGATATGTGCGCGCTTTCCGAGGCGGGCAATTACGCCCCCACCGGCGCAACCGAATGGTCGTTTATGACGAGTGGCGCGTGGCAGTTGGGACTTAACGGAACGGAGCTCCACAACGATCGCGACTCGATGACTCAGGCGCTGCGTTCGGGAGCACCCGTTATCGCCGCCGTTCGGCCGGGCACCTTTACCAGCGTTGGACACTACATTGTGCTTTACGGTATTGACGACGCCGACCAGATTGGAGTCTTCGATCCCAACTCGGCCAGCCGCAGCGCCCGCCGCTGGGGCGCCGTAGAGGTCCTTAACGAAGTCGAAGCCATGTGGGCCTACTACTAGTCATTGGGACAGACTTAAATGAGTGGTCGTTGGGGACAGCCTTTAAGGACTGTCCCAAGCTGCCGGCAGGAAAGGAACGTCCCCAAGTGCCGGGTTTCCGCAGCCTGCAATGCTCCTCATGAACAGCCGCCTCAATAACAAAAGCCCCCGCGGCCGAAGCGGACCGCGGGGGCAACAGACCTGCAAGAGTTAACTCAAGTCCTCGCCATTTGATGCAATGACCTTTTGGTACCAGCAGAAGCTGTCCTTTCGGTAGCGATCGAACGTGCCTTTGCCCATATCATCGGCATCAACATAAACAAAGCCATAGCGCTTCTTCATCTGCCCCGTCGAGGCCGACACCAAATCGATACAGCCCCACGGCGTGTATCCCATCAGGTCAACACCGTCCTCGACAATTGCATCGCGCAGCGCAAGAATATGCCTTCGCAGGTAATCAATATGATACGCATCGTGGACTTTGCCGTCTTCCAGCGCATCGAGTCCGCCCACACCGTTCTCGGCGATAAAGAGCGGAAGATGGTAACGATCGTGGTAGCCGGCAAGCGTCACGCGCAAACCCAGCGCATCGATCTGCCACTTCCAGGCAGTCTCTTTATCCTTGAGGTACGGATTGCGCAACGTCGGGAACACGTTGCCCTCCGCCTTCTCGGCGATCACCTGATCATCGGCGCACACCAAGCGCGAGCAATAGTACGAGAACGAGATGAAGTCGACCGTATGCTCTGCCAGATACTCCGTATCGCCCGGCTCAAAGGGCACGTGAACACCCTCTTTCTCGAGTGCACGCAGCTTCCAAGCAGGATAGGCGCCCGCAGCCATCACGTCTGTGTAGAAGTAGCGGCCGCGGTCCTCCTCATACGCAAGCCATACGTCCTCGGGCGCACAACGGTACGGATAGGTCGCACCGGCAGCGACCATGCAACCCACCTTGTTTGCGGGATCGATCTTGTGCAGAATCTCGACAGCGCGAGCGCTCGCCATAAACATATGGTGCGAGAACGCCGCAGTCACGGCTGCACGGTCACGCTCATCCTCGAGCGTGACACCCGCGTTGAGATAGGACAGCGCCACGCTGTTGATCTCGTTGAACGTAAGCCAATAACGCACGAGGCCCTGGTACGCGCGTCCGACGGTCTCGACGTAGTGCGCATACCGCTCGATCATCTCTCGGCTTTGCCAGCCACCATAGCGCTCGACCAGAGCCAACGGATAGTCGTAGTGCGACAGCGTCACAAGCGGCTCGATTCCATGCTCGCGCAGCGCCTCGAATACCTGACGGTAAAACTCCAAGCCCTCGCCGTTGGGCTCGGCCTCCATCCCTGTGGGAAAAATACGGCTCCAGCAAATTGAAAGACGCAGGCACTTAAAGCCCATCTCGGCAAAGAGCTCGACATCCTCGTGCCAATGATGGAAGAAGTCGTTGCCCCAGCGGCATGGATACAGCCTGTCCGGATCGTCCACGGGCTTTTGCCTGCCAAACATTACATCCCAGCGGTCGGAACCCTGTGGGATCAGGTCGGAGTGCGACATGCCGCGGCCGCCCTCGTTCCAGCCCCCTTCGGCCTGGTTGGCGGCGAGGGCACCACCCCACAAAAAGCCCTCGGGCATACCGGCGGCAGACGTTCTGTCAAAGTAACTCATGCTACTCAGCATCCTCGGCAGAAGCTGCCGCGGCGTTCTCCTGCTCCTGAGCCAGGAGCTGGTTATCGTACACCTTAAAGAACGGGTACCAGACCACAGCCATGACCACGATCAAAACGATCGTAAACACCCAGATGCGCGGGTCGAGGCACTGGACAAAGCCCTGAACGAAGATGGGGAACGTGCCGCTCACCAAGATGTAGAAGTTAGAGACAAGACCCAGTGAGACCGCACCCCAATACAGCAGGGCCGAGATCATGCCGCCTAGCACAAACGGAATCATGAGGATCGGGTTGAAGATGATGGGCGCGCCGAAGATCGCGGGCTCGGAGATACGGAAGAAGCTCGGCACGATCGATGCCCTGCCAAATGCCTTGAGCTGCTGCGACTTTGCCCTAAACGCGCAGAGCGCCACAAAAGAGAACGTATTACCCGTGCCGCCGATGAGGTTGATGGCCAACGACATGAGCACCGGGTGGAACTCAAGCGGCTGCCCGGCAGCATAGAGCGAGGCGTTGGCGGCAAAGGCGGCAAGCGAGACCGGGGCGGTGATGGGCATTACGATCATGTTGCCGTGGACGCCAAAGCACCAAAACAGCAGCGTCATGAAGCAGATAAGCAGTGCGCCGGGCACAGAGTCAACTGCGACGGAAAGCGGGGCAGCGAGCAGCTTCTCGATAACCGAGGGGATGGACAGCGCGGGATCGATCATCTGGATCAGCAGGTTGCCGCCAAAGAAGATGAGGATGTTGGCGAGCATAGGTACGATGGCGCCAAAGGTTTCGGACAAAAACGGCGGCACGCCATCGGGCATCTTGATGGTGATGCCCTTGGTCTGGCAGAAGCGCGTGACCTCGACGGAGACCAAGGCAACGATGATGGCGGTAAACAGGCCCTGCGCACCCAGATAGGTGCAGGGGACCGCCTGGAGCACGGACTCGTCAGCAAGCTGGTAGTAGGACGACGGCGCCGCGGCGATCAGGAACATCACCAGCGAGGTCATGCCGGCGTTAAGCTTGGGCATCTTGTAGGTGCCCGCCAGGTTATAGGCGATTGCGAACGTCACGATCACCGACAGTATGCCCATCGTCATATTGAAGGGGATGAGCAGCGTGAGCTTATTGGCCGTCGCAAAATCGAGCCAAGGGCCAAAGACGGACCAGAACCCGCCCTGCGCCACCAGGTCGGCCGTGACCGGCGGGTTGGCGAGGATCATAAAGACGGCAGATACCAAGATGAAGCTGATCGCGCTCATAAAGCCCTTTTGCATGGAGGCAAAGTGGCGCTCGGTGCCGCAGAAATTGGCGATAGGGGTCAGTTTTTCCTGAAGCAGGGTCATGAACTTCTCCATGGTCGCCTCCTAACCCAACAGCGACTGGGCGAGTGCCAGCACGTTGGCGGCGTTGCCCATGCCGTAGTCCTGTGCGGGGATGACCGCGGTCGGCTTACCGCTCCCCTGCTTGACGGTGTTGAGCTGGTAGGACACCTGCGGCTCCAAGAGCAGCACGTCATAATTGGCGCACGTCTCCTGATACTCGCCGATACCCACCGCATCGATATCGAGCTCGATGCCGTTTTGCTCCGCATATTTCTCGAGTTTCTTCATCAGAATGCTTGTAGACAGACCAGCTGCGCAAACAAGAAGGATCTTCATAAGGGATTCCCTTCGCATTGATTGGTTGGATAGTCACCGCACGCCGCTAGGCGTTCTTGGTTGCAGTGCACTCATACAGGCAGATCAGCTCCTGCACGAGCTCCTGAGCAAGCATGGAGCACATGAGGTGGTCCTGAGCATGGACCAGCAACACATCCACCGACAGATGCTCGCCCGCTGCCTCAGTCGAAAGCAGCTGCGTTTGGATGTGGTGAGCCTTGATTCCCGCATCCTTTGACTGCTTCATGAGTTTGGCGGCGGCGTCAAAATCCCCCGCTTTTGCCTTTTCAAGGGCTTCGAAGGCAAGGCTGCGTGCCTCTCCCGCTGCAGCGACCAGCTGAAACGAAACCATCTCGGTTCCCTGATCGTCCATAACGGTCTCCTCTCCCGTGATGTTTGGTTTGTACTTGAATATTCGAAACGCCTATCTCCCGCCCGCAATCCTCGAGGTTTATTGCAGGTAGACAGACAGGGTTATCGACAAAAGAAGTCTTAAGCCGTATGCGCTTGCACAAGCGCCATCAGCTCATGCCAGGACCGGCGCTCGCGTAGGCGCTCGACCCCCTGGCGGTCCATAAAGATCTCGGCGAGCAGTGAGCTCAAGATCCGCGCCTCATCGCCGCCCGACCGGGCAAACGACACCATAAAGACGATATCGACCTCATGGCCGTATTCGTCCCAAAGAATGGGGTGTTCGAGCAGGCCCACGGTAACAAAGGCCTCGGCGCTCAAGGGATGCATCCCATGGGGCATGGCTACCCCATTGCCAAACGAGGTGGCACTCGCGCTCTCGCGCTCGGCGACCTCTTGGGCAAACTGGGCATCGACACGGCCGCTCTCGACGGCGCGCTCGGAGAGATATCGGAGAACGGCCTGCTTCGACGACGCCTCAACGCGGTTGAAGAACAGGGCACGGCTAAAGAAAGAGCTTACGGAGTCCGATTGCGCAGTGTCGTCGCTCAGCACCTTGCGGATAGCGTTGACATCGCTCGTCTCCAAGAAGAAATCGGCCTCGCGGACGGGCACGGGCAACTTGACGTTGAGCGGCACCGTTGTGAACACGTAGTCGATGTGCGAAAAATCGAACGTTCCCACGCGGGCGACATCGCATGTCTCAATCGAATCGATATACATGCCAAACTGCTTGCGGTACTGGTGCTCGAGCATACGGGCGCTTCCCGCTCCCGAGGCGCACACGATCAGGATGCGCTTGCGACGCGGCTGGTCGGCTTGCTGCTCGAGGGCCAGGGCAAATGCCATGGCGATGTAGCCGAGCTCTTCATCAGAGGGCTGGCTGCCAAAATGGCGCTCGAGTACCTGCGAGGTGCCAGCTGCCATCGAATAGGCCAACGGAAACCTCGTCTTGATATCGGGCAGCATGGGGTTATCCATATGCATGTGATATTCAAGGCGATAGCCCAGAGGGCCGATATGCCGAGCAAGGTTCATGCGAAGTTCAAGATCGCCGCTAAAGTCAAACCTAAACTCATCGTTGACCGCACGTACCATCTCGGAAGCAATCTCCCACATCTCGTCCGAGATAACGGCAGAGCCCTTCTCGGGCACGCCCGTGCCCCTGCCGAGCAAATGGATTGCGATAAAGGCAACCTCTTCTCGGGGCATGCTCACGCCCAGGGCATCCTTGATGTTTGCGGCAATCTGGAAAGCCGCGGCGTATTCGCGCGTTCCCTCCAGTTTTTGAACGTCCGATTCTGCAGCTGGGACATAGCAGCCCTGCTCGATGCGGCCAAGAGCAATGTAAAGATGCATGATGAGATTGCGGGATGCCAGCGAGCTCACCGTGACGGGCGAGGCCGTCAGGGCATCGTCCACACATGCGGCGATGGCCCGCAGGCGCTCGGCGAGCTTTGCATCGTCGGTGTCGGGCAACACGGGCCTCACCAGCGAGGCCAGGCACAGGCGCCGTTGCGACTCCCCGCCCGCAACGCGGATTCCGTAGCGTGGGCGCTTTTCGAGCGTTAAGTCAAATTGGGCGAGTTTCTGCTCTACCAGACGCATGTCATTGGACAGAGTTCGCGCCGAAACGTAGAGTAAATCCGCATACTCCTCAATCGTCACCCACTGGGACCGCATGAGGAGGTCGTTAAGAAGGAAGGACACACGGCCGTCGCGCGTATCAGGAATGCCCGGATGGGCCAGAGCCGCACCGTCTAGCAAGCGAGCAAGCTCATCTGCATGTGCAACATCGATACGATATTGCCCTTTGCTGCCAACGATGCGTGCAACCCCCGCAAGATTGTCGTTTGCGCGATGGATATAGTTTCTCACGGCGCGCTCGCTTACCTCGAGACGCTTGGCAAGCACCGCGACAGCGACAGGCTGAGCGTCCTCGATCATATTTACAAGCTGCTTGACGCGAGCATCCATGTCCTCCTCCTTTCCCTGCGTCTAGTCTAACGCGGTAAAGAATGACACTCCACGTCGCTCTCGTTCCGCCAACGCGGAACAGGTTGCGGGGAGTCCAGCTGAACTTATAGGGGGCACGGAGAGAGGGCCCGAAAGCAATGCGTCGGTGTGAGATGCGCTTTCCGCAGTCATTGGGGACAGATTTAAATTAGTAGTCATTGAGGACGTTCTTGTTTGACTAGTCGTTTAAGAACGTCCCCAATGACTACCCACCCATCGGGGACCAGGTGAATAGCAAAAGTCCCGCAGTCGGAGCGGACCGCGGGACTCATGAAGAGAGGCTAGTTTGTGGGCGCCTTGCCTGGCGCCCACAAGAGAGGCAATGGAGTAGAGGTTACTCGTGGATGCGGGTACCGGAGAGGCCGGCCATGGTCTCGGCGGCCTTGTCCAGGGCGCCGATGATGCAGGTGCGGCCCTTGCGGGAACGGGCGAACTTGATGGCGGCGCGGACCTTGGGCTCCATGGAACCCTTGCCGAACTGGCCCTCGTCGGCCAGGCGCTCGGCCTCGTCGGCGGTGATGTCCTCGAGCTCCTCCTGGTTGGGCTTGCCGAAGTTGATGGCGACATGCTCAACGGCGGTCAGCAGGAACAGGACGTCGGCGTCGCAGTCCTCGGCCAGCAGCTCGCCGCCCAGGTCCTTGTCGATGACGGCGGGAACGCCCTTGTAGCAGCCCTTGTTCTCGTAGTCGCGGACGACGGGGATGCCGCCGCCACCGCAGGCGATGACGATGAACTCGTTGTCGAGCAGGTTGAGGATGGAGTCGGCCTCGACGATCTTCTTGGGATCGGGGGAGGCGACGACGCGACGCCAGCCGCGGCCGGAATCCTCGACGAAGACCTTGGAGGGGTCCTCGGCCATGAACTCCTTGGCCTGCTCCTCGGTATAGAAGGGGCCGATCGGCTTGGTCGGGTTCTTGAACGCGGGATCGTCCGGGTCGCACTCGATCTGGGTGACGACGGTTGCGGCGTGCCAACGCTTATAGCGCTTGTGCATCTCGCGGCCGATGCCCTGCTGCAGGTGATAGCCGATGTAGCCCTGGGACATGGCGCCGCACTCGGGCAGCGGCATCTCGGGGGTGCCGATGGCGTCGTGGGCGGCGGCGAAGGCGTTCTGGATCATGCCGACCTGCGGGCCGTTGCCGTGGGTGATGATGATCTCGTTGCCCTGCTCGATCAGGCCGAGAAGGGCGTGGGCGGTGTTGCTCACGGCCTCGATCTGCTCAACGGGGTTGTTGCCGAGGGCGTTGCCGCCAAGGGCGACGACGATACGATCGGGCTTGCCGTAGGGTTTGGACATGCGTGCCTCCTTATCGAAGAGTAGCGTACATCACGGCTTTAATGGTATGCATGCGGTTCTCTGCCTCTTGGAAAACGCGAGACTTATCGGACTCGAAGACCTCGTCGGTGACCTCCATCTCGGTTACGCCAAACTTCTCCGCGATTTCCGCTCCGATGGTGGTCTTGGTATCGTGGAAGCTCGGGAGACAATGCATGAAGATAGCGTTGGGGTTTGCCTTCGCCATGACCTCCGAGGTTACGCGGTACGGGGAGAGCAGCTTGATACGGCTCTTCCAGAGCTCCTCAGCCTGGCCCATGCCAACCCAGACATCGGTGTAAATAACATCGGCATCCTTTACGCCTTCATCAATGTTGTCAGTAAGCTGAATGGTGCAGCCATTTTCCTCGGCGATCTTCTGGCAAGTCTCAAGCAGCTCGGGATCAAAGTGGGTAGCGCCCTCAACGTCGCCTTTCGGACCACAAGAGCAGAAGTTGATGCCGAGCTTGGCGCAGATCACCATGAGGGAATCGCTTACATTGCCCTGCTCCTTGCCGAGATAGGTCAGCTTGAGGCCACGCGTGTCGCCGAATTCCTCGCGCATCGTAAGGATGTCCGCCAAAGCCTGGGTCGGGTGATACTCATTGGTGAGACCATTCCACACGGGAACGCCGGCTTTATCGGCAAGCTCCTCAACAATGGACTGGTCAGAGCCACGGTACTCGATACCGTCGTACATGCGACCAAGCACGCGGGCGGTATCCTCAATGGACTCCTTTTTGCCCATCTGCGACGAACCGGGATCAAGGTAGGTTACACCTAAGCCAAGATCCATGCCGCCCACCTCGAAGGCGCAGCGCGTACGCGTCGAAGTCTTTTCAAACAGCAGAACGATGTTCTTGCCCTCAAGATAACGATGGGGGGCGCCCATGCGCTTGAGATTCTTAAAGTCCTTCGAAAGCTCGAGCATATACTCGATCTCCTCGGTAGTGAAATCAAGCAGGGTCAGAAAATTACGACCAGAAAGATTCAGTGCCATGATAGGTTCCTTTCATTATTAACCTAATTGATGAGTGCGCGGCGCGCGAAGAACGCGCATCCGCACATCTCGGACCAGAACGGAATTAAATCTCTTCGCGCCAGAACGGCATGGTCATGCAGCGCGGGCCACCACGGCCACGAGACAGCTCTTCGGAAGGAGCAACCAGCAGCTCAACGCCCGCCTTATAAAGCGCATCATTGGTAACAACGTTGCGCTCATAGACGCACACCTTACCCGGCGCAACAGCAAGCGTGTTGGAACCATCGTTCCACTGCTCACGGGATGCCTCGATCGGATCGCCGGCACCGCATTCGATCATCGTGATATGGTCGATACCGGTTGCCATTTCAAGAATCTGCTGAATCGTTCCCTCGATCTCCTCGATAAAGACCTCGCCATCCGAATCGCCCTTGGTGAGTCGATAGGCACGAAGCGTCTCGTAGATACCGGGGTAGACGGTAAACTTATCGTAATCAACCTGAGTGCAAACCGTATCAAGATGCATATAGGCATAGCCGTGGGGGATCTTGATGGCAAATACCTGCTCGATCTCGGACTCTCCCGTGCCCCAGAACAGATTCTTGGCAAGCTGGTCGATGGCTGCGGTCTGGGTACGCTCGGAAATACCGATTGCAAGCGTGGTGGCGTTAATATTCAGAACGTCGCCGCCTTCGATATGCCAATCGCTATTGTGGTCGTACCAAAGCGGAGCCCCAGCATAATCAGGATGGTGGCGCATGATCGTCTCATAGAATACGACCTCACGGTTGCGCTGATGCCAGTACATGCGGTTCATCATCGCACCCTTGCCGACCACAGCGATCGGATCACGCGAGAAATAGGAGGCGGGCATCGGGAACAAGACCATTTCGTCGGGCTTCAGCTCGTCGCTATCCATGCTCGCAAGGGAACCGCTCACATGCGGAATCTCGAGATCGCGTACGTAGAGGCCGCCCATAGCGGTAAGAACAAACTCTTTGTTGTCCTTGATGGAGTCGAGCTTCTCCACGACTGCCTGACGAAGCGCCAGGTTCTCGATCTTGGCCTCGGGAACGAACTTGCTCATAAACTCGGCACGAGAACCCTCAACCTGATCGAAAGTCTCGGCAAGCAAGTCCTCCATATAAACGACCTCGGCGCCAGCACCGCGAAGAAGATTAGTAAACTCGTCATGCTCTCGCTGAGCATACTCGAGATAAAACGCGTCATGAATCCAGGCGCGCTCAAAATCCTCCGCCTTCATGTTTACCAAGTCCAAGCCCGGTCGGTGCACGCATACCTTCTTGAGGGCACCAATTTCGCTATGAACGTTCAGACCTTTGCTCATCATCGTTCCTTTCTGGATTAGAGCTCAATTGTTATTGCAATGGCTTACAAAGTTGTCGTTTCGTTTGCTAGACAATCGGAAGCAGACCGGATACCGCGGTAAATACGAGACAGACCGCACTGACCACAAGGAAGAACTTCCAGGAAACTCGCCACCACTGGCCAAGAGAGATCTTGCAAACACCAAGACCGGCGACAAGCATTGCGCTGGTGGGGGAAATCAGCGACATCGCTGCAGATCCCATCGAAAGGCCAGTAACCGCAGCTTCTGGATTTAGCCCCATGAGCTCAACCAGAGGCCCAAAGATGGGGATGGTGAGCGCCGCGATGCCCGAAGAGCTGGGAACCAGAATCGAAAGCAAGTTGTCAACGACATACAAAATGCTGGTAAAGAGAACAGGGGGGATTCCGGCAAGGCCAGTCGCAAGAGCGTTTAGGACCGTATCGATAATCAAGCCATCGTTGGCGATAACCAAAATGCCTCGAGCAAGACCGACCACGACCGCAGAGAAAACAAAGTCGCCCAAACCCTTAACAAACTCTGTAGCAATCTCCTTCTCGCTCATGCCCGATACGATGCCAGACAGGAGCGCCATAGCCATAAAGACTGCAGAGATCTCGTTCATATACCAGCCCTGGGTGACAAGACCCCAGACAATGGCGACGATTCCAAGCACGAATACGATGATTACGGCCTTCTGGCGCCCGGTGAAATCGGCTTCGAGCAGCTCGTCATTTGATGCATGCTCTTTGCGCTTCTCGATATCATCAGCGTAAGCAATCGAGGACTCGGGGTTCTTCTTCACCCTTCGAGCGTACAACACGACCCAGGCAATAGCGATGGCGGTCAGCACAACAAGGGCAACAACGCGAAGCCAGAGCTGGGGATTACCCTGGATATTCAGAATTCCCTGAGCAATCAAAACATTGAAGGGGTTGACCGTCGATGCGATATAGCCAATACGGGCGCCAACGAACACGATCATAAAGGCCGTAATGGAGTCATATCCCATAGCCATAACAATCGGCAGCAAGATGGCAAAAAATGGAAGGGTCTCCTCCGCCATGCCGAACGTGCTACCGCCCAGCGCAAAAACCGCCATCAAAATCGGAATAATCAGGATGTCTTTACTCTTGAACTTCTTAACGATGCGCGCCACGCCGCTGGTGATAGCTCCAGTGGCAGTAATGACCTGAAAGGATCCGCCGACAATCAGAATAAAGGCAACGACCTCAACTGCCTGCTGAATTCCCACCGCAGGAGCCTCGAGCACATCGAACAGGCCTTGCTTCAGGTCAACCTCAGCGCCGTCTTCGTCCGCATAAACCTTTTCAACGGACTCATATGTTCCAGCAACAGTGACCTCGCGTCCGTTGAGCTCCTGCCTCTCAAACGAGCCGGAGGGAACGATCCACGTAAGAGCTGCGGTCAACACCATGAGAATGAAGATAATGGTGTAGACGTGCGGAATTCGTAGCCCACGTTTCTTTTGCACTTCGGCCATTATGCCTCCTTTAGTTTGCAGGTTTTCGATACGAGCTTTTCGCCGGCAACCTTATTATTCGGTTTTCACGCCAGTTGACATTAGATATTTATGCGAATGGATAGTATTAAAAGACAGACGGGTTTTAGTTGATATATAAGCTCAATTATCGAACTAAATTGATATTTTTTATCAATTGGTGACTTTCAATCAAGAGCTTAAGCCGTCCACCGATACCCACAACATACTCACTTAAACTTCTCCCAGCAGAACGATAATTGACATCAGTCGTCATCCGAATTAAAGCGAGCGTTCTAATGCCAATTCATGTCACCAGCGAAATCGGTAAGCTTAAACAGGCCCTTTTATATCGACCCGGTATCGAAACCCAAAACTATCCCGAAGGCCATTTTGGCCAAGTTTTTAGCCTAAGACCATCGAGCAGCCTATTTGACTTGGATAGAGCCCTAGCTGAGTGTGATGCCTATACCTCAGTGCTCGAGCATGAAGGCGTAGAGGTTCTGTATCTCGACCAACTTCTTATAGAAGCGCTTGACTCATGCCCCGAAGCTCGAGCATCTTTTGTCGATTCCTTTGTCGATGAATGCGGCGCGATTGGCGCCGAGTTGCAGCAAGCAGTCCGCGAGCATCTTGAACACACCCGATCGGCGCAGGAGCTCGTCTCGGCATCGATTGGCGGCATCCGCCACGGGCAAGTTACATACTGCTTCGACGGCGGGGACAGACTCGCCGAATTAACCGGCGAGGCCTATGCCCCTGACGAGCTGCTCGTAAGTCCATTAAACACCATGTGGTTCGTGCGCGACCCGGTAAGCACCATCGGCTCCGGCATCTCCTTCAACCACATGTATTGGCCCGAACGCAATCGCGAAGTAGCGCTCTACCAAACGATTTTTAAATACCATCCCAATTTCAAGGACACGCCCTCGTTTTATCGTCACGATTCGACCTTCCATATTGAAGGGGGCGATATCATCAATCTTGATGCTCATAATGTCGCAGTCGGCATCTCTCAGAGAACCGAATCTGCAGCCATCGATATGCTCGCTCGTACCCTCCTGTGGAATCCCGACTCGAGCATCGACGCCGTATGGGCAATTGAGGTACCCGAGCGGAGCCTGTGTATCCATCTTGATACGTACCTAAGCCGGGTCGACTACGATACTTTTGTTGTCGACCCCCAGCTACTCGCGGAATCTCGCTCTTATCAGATTACGCGAAATCGAGCAGAGAATCTCTGCCAGATTCACGCCGTCGAAAAAGGAGTCAAGGAGGCACTGGCCGCCGCGCTCGACATACCCGAGCTTCGTTTTATTCCCTGCGGTGGATCTAATCCCAATTTGGCAGAAAAAGAGTGCACGAATAACGCAGCCAGCGTGCTGTGCCTCCGACCGGGCAAAGTCTGTGTCTATGAAGAGAATCAAGCGACGAACGCTGCTCTTGAACAGGCCGGAATCGATCTTGTTCCCATTTCCATACACGAGCTGACAAACGGCTTTGGCGGGCCCAACTGTTTGTGCTTGCCACTTAGGCGTGATGAATAACATGGCCCAAGGGGATAACATTAAATGCCTTAGAACCCGCGAAGGCTTGACGCAGCAGCAATTTGCCGACATGCTCGGCGTTACCAAAGAAACAGTATGTCGTTGGGAACGTGGACACACCGCCGTCAAGGTGTCGACTCTCGATAAGCTGACCGAGCTTTTCGATGTAACGTTTGATGAGCTCGCCGCAAGTAATAGCGGCCTTGCTTCTGCCGGCTTAAGCTCGCGGCCTGAGAAAAGCCAGAACGTGGCCCAAAACGAAGAATGCGAAATCTATAAAATCGTACGCCGCAACGGTGGCTTTAGTCTTAAGAACAGTGGGCGCACCTTCGTTCCAGGACCCGTACTTGAAAGGCACCCGGGAGGCTTTCTAGTTCAGATGAACGGCAGCGGCATGTCACGCTGCTATCCGCAAAGCAGTGTTCTGCTGGTCGATCCTGTTGCTAAACCGTGGAACGGATGCACCGTCGTTGCCATGGTAGACGCATCAGCCATAGTTATTCGGCGATATGAAATTCGAGGGAACACGATTGCGCTGTCAACGTATTCCTATTTGACAGAAGAACCCGACTTCACTCTGGACAGGCGTCGCCTTCGTATTTTAGGTGTCGTCGTTTGGTTTCAGGCAACTCACGATCTAACGTACTAGCCTCTTAGTCGTAAATCCCCAAGTGCCGTGCTTGTCCGCGGCAAGAGCGTCCCTTTTGGCTAGTCGTTTAAGAACGTCCCCAATGACTACCCACCCATCGGGGACTAGGTGAATAGCAAAAGCCCCGCAGTCGGAGCGGACTGCGGGGCTCATGAAGAGAGGCTAGTTTGTGGGCGCCTTGCCCGGCGCCCACGAGAGAGGCAACGGAGTAGAGGCTACTCGTGGATGCGGGTACCGGAGAGGCCGGCCATGGTCTCGGCGGCCTTGTCCA
>CAJMOL010000004.1 GCA_905215095.1 uncultured bacterium
CTGGGAGGCCCTCGATGCTCTGACGGCGCTCGCCACCACCTGCCCCGAGCAGCTGGGCGATGCCTTTGAGGGCGCCGAGACTGCACTGTTCGACGAGATCTCCTCTACGCTGCGCTATGCCGCCTTCCGCCTGCTGTGCGTGTGGGGTGCCACGAGCGTCGAGCGTTCGCGCGAGGCTTGGCCCATCCTGGACGAGGCCATCCAGTGCTACCACGGCGACCTTGAGTATCGCGACATGCTCGGTTGCCTGTACGAGTTTTGCCAGGGCGAGATCGACGCCGAGGTTGCCGAGAAGCTCGCGCTGCGCCTTAAGTTCGACGCCGAGAACGGCAAGGGCAGCTATCTCAAGGCCCGTTCGAGCGAGATTTGCGAAATACTTGTTAAACGTTTTGGCCTGGATCTCTCCAAAAAGAAGAAGCGTGCTAGCGTTAAAAAATCTGACGACGCCGAAAACGAGGAGTAACAGATTATGGCGCACGATGTAGTCCTGATTCCCGGTGACGGTATCGGTCCCGAGATTACGCAGGCCATGCGCCGCGTGGTCGAGGCCACCGGTGTCCAGATCAACTGGAACGTCCAGGAGGCCGGTGCCGGCGTCATGGACGAGTTTGGCACGCCGCTGCCCCAACATGTGCTCGATGCGGTCGCCGAGACCAAGGTTGCCATCAAGGGCCCCATCACCACGCCGGTCGGCACGGGTTTCCGCAGCGTCAACGTGGCCCTGCGCAAGCATTTCGACCTGTACGCCTGCGTGCGTCCTTGCCTGTCGCAGCCGGGCGACGGCTCGCGCTTCCGCGACGTCGACCTGGTTATCGTGCGCGAGAACACCGAGGACCTCTACGCCGGCATCGAGTTCGATGAGGGTGCTGCCGAGGTCGAGGAACTCTCGCAGCTCGTCGAGCGTTCTGGTCAGAAGACCTTCGCCGCGGATTCCGCCATCTCGATTAAGCCCATCTCCATTGCCAAGAGCCGCCGCATTGTGGAGTATGCCTTTGAGTATGCCCGTCGCTGCGGCCGCAAAAAGGTGACGGCCGTGCACAAGGCCAACATCATGAAGGCGACCGACGGCCTGTTCCTGCGCGTGGCGCGAGAGGTGGCCGCCAACTATCCCGATATCGAGTTCAACGACAAGATCGTCGACGCCACCTGCATGGGCCTGGTCCAGAACCCCAACGACTTCGATGTCCTGGTGCTGCCCAACCTGTACGGCGATATCGTCAGCGACCTGTGTGCTGGCCTGGTGGGTGGCCTAGGGATGGCCCCGGGTTCCAACATCGGTGCCGACTGCGCCATCTTTGAGGCAACGCACGGCTCCGCGCCCGATATCGCGGGCCAGGATATCGCCAACCCCACGGCCGAGATCCTGTCTGCGGCTATGATGCTCGATCATCTGGGCGAGAATGATGCGGCCAATCGTATCCGCGCCGCCGTGTCTGCCACGCTCGACGAGGGTAAGCTAGTTACCGGCGACGTACGTCGTGCCCAGACCGGTTCTTTTGAGGGCGCGGTGGGTACGCAGGCCTTTGCCGATGCCGTTATCGCACATCTGGCCTAAGACATGCAGTCTGCAAACGCCTAAATAGTACTTAAGTGTTTGCGTATAACCTAAGAATCAATACGCCCGGCGCTCTGTCGGGCGTATTCTATTGAGGACTATGTTTCCTAACAAGGAGTAACTGATATGGGTCTGATTCAAAAGAAGGACGAGAAGGACGAGATCGACGGCATCCAGATCATCGAGCGCGGCGAAGGCCCCGACGGTGATGAGGACGAGAAGATCGACCTGGTCGCCGGCACGTCTGCCGAACATATTGCCGCCGGCACGTCCGCCGAGGAGGAGGACGCTCGCCTGGAGGCAAAGATCGCCGCGGACGCCGCCGACGAGAATCTGATGCCCGAGGAGCAGGACGAGGACGACGACTCCGACGTGGACAACCACGCTTGCAAGCACAAGAAGACGATGATTGCCGCCTTTGTGGTCGCCATCGTGATCGCTGCCGTAGTCGGCTTCTTTATCGGCAACGGTGGTTTTGGCGGCAAGGGCGTCGGCTCGGCGACCCTGTCCGAGGACCAGCTCGATTCGACCGTGGCAAGCTATAGCTACAACGGCAAGAAGAGCGACATCACCGCGCGTGAGGCCATCGAGAGCCAGTACAGCCTCGATACCGTCAAGGATAGCGATGGCAACTACACCGCTCCCTCTGCCGACGTCATCCTGTCCTACGTACGCAACAAGATCCTGCTCGACGCCGCCGAGGACGAGGGCATTACCGTCTCCTCTAAGGAGATGAAGAAGTACGCCGAGGATTCCATCGGCACTTCGGACTACAAGACCATGGCCACGCAGTATGGCGTGTCCAAGGACCAGGCCAAGCAGATCGTCCGCCAGTCCGCGACGCTGCAGAAGCTCTACAAGAAGAAGGTGGGCGATAGCTCCGCAAGCATGCCGACCGCCCCGACCGAGCCTGCTGACGGCAACGAGGAGACCGCGAGCAAGGACTACGCCGACTACATCATCAACCTTGCCGGCGACGAGTGGGATAGCTCAAAGGGCACTTGGAAGGATGCCGACAGCACCTACGCTAAGGCCTTCGCTGACGATGCCTTTACGACCGATAGCGCCACCTATAAGCAGGCCATGACCGCCTATTACACTGCCTACCAGCAGTACTCCTCGCAGGCTTCGAGCGCCAGCTCCAAGTGGACCGAGTACGCCAACGGCCTCTACGCCAAGGCCAATATCAGCATCTACGGCCTGTTTGCGTAAGGTTTGCCTGCACTACTGCGCGCTAACCGATCTACCTGATTGAGCCCGCTAGAACGGACAACGTTCTAGCGGGCTTTTTGTTGCCGAAATCAATAGGATAGGCCTCGCGCCCGCACAAGCGCTCCATCGCGCTTCCCTAATTCATCTGGGAAAACAACTGCAAACGATTGCAAGTGACCGGTGAACGGTCGAAAACTACCGTTCACCGATAATCTCAAAACTGGTTCTAACTGGTATTAAGTCAAAAAGACCAATTCACATATCTTCACAATGACCTGCAATTTTTCTACACGCTATTTTTAGCCGCCCTGCGTTGTTTAGACACCGGGAAAGATCCGTTCTTTTGCCAAAGCGTTTCGAAACGGTTTCAAAACCGCAGGTAGAAGTGTTAACGACCGGTAAACGGTCGATTTATCACCGTGAGCGGTGCAAAAACGTTTTACCGTATGAATCAAGGAAAGCGACCTCTTCTGGGGTGATATAGTGACAACAACACGTCACGTGGTTACTACCAGTTTAGAAACCACTGGTCTTCAAAGAACGCTTTCTAAGAAGCTTTAAGGGCAAGTGCCCGCTGGCTTCCGAAAATCATCGGACTCAGATTGTACACACCTTCGGAAGGGAAATTTGAATGGTTGGCTTTATTCTTACCGGTCATGGACAGTTCGCACCCGGCCTTGCAAGCGCTATCGCGATGGTTGCCGGCGACCAGCCTGCTTTTACCGTCGTTCCTTTTGAGGGCGATCAGGCCGCATCCTACGGTGAGGATCTCCGCGCCGCTATTACCGCCATGCGCGAGGAGTGCGATGGCGTGCTCGTCTTTACCGACCTGCTTGGCGGCACCCCGTTCAACCAGTCGATGATGATTGCCCAGGATGTCGACAACGTCGAGGTTCTGACTGGCACCAACCTTCCCATGGTTATTGAGTTCCTGTTCCTCCGCGGCAATGCCACGCTCGCCGAGCTTGGCGAGCAGGCCGTGACCGTTGGCCAGACGGGCATCACCGCCCAGACGGTCGCATCCGTTGCCGGCTCCGAGGAAGAGGATATCTTCGGCGACGAGGACGGCATCTAATGGCCGATTTCGGAGCCAACGTCCTGAGCTCCTCGGTCGCCCTTTTAGGCCTGCTTGTCATCATGGGCTTGATTTACACCATCTGGTCGCAAATCAACATGAAGAAGAAGCAGAAGTACTTCAAGGAGCTGCACACCGAGCTCAAGCCGGGTCAGGAGGTTCTTTTCGCCGGCGGTATCTACGGAACCGTCAAAGGCATCGAAGGCGAGAAGGTCCAGATCAAAGTCCGATCCGGAGCCGTCGTAGATGTTTCGCGTTACGCGATTCAGGAGATCAAGTAACTGTCGTCAGCAAATATCGAAAGGAAGCTGATCAACATGGCAGAACCCAACATTCTTCTTACCCGCATCGATAACCGACTGGTTCATGGTCAGGTTGCCACCCAGTGGAACTCCACTCTGGGCTCCAACCTCATCCTCGTCGCCAACGACGACGTGGCGTCCAACACCATGCGCCAGAACCTCATGAAGATGGCCGCTCCCGCCGGCGTCGCTACGCGTTTCTTCTCCCTGCAGAAGACCATCGACGTCATTGGCAAGGCGAGCCCGCGCCAGAAGATCTTCATCGTGGCCGAAACACCGGAAGACGTGCTTACGCTCGTCAAGGGCGGTGTGCCTATAAAGAAGGTAAACATCGGCAACATGCACATGTCGGAAGGAAAGCGCCAAGTCGCCACCTCCGTCGCAGTTAACGACGAGGATGTCGCTGCGTTTAAAGAGCTGCAGGAATTGGGGGTGGAGTTGGAGATCAGGCGCGTTCCGAGCACGCCTGTTGAGGACACGAGCAAGCTCTTCTCGTAATCCTCGTGATCCACGTTGTCAGGAGTGAAACCCTGACGTTCTGTACGTGAAATCCAAAGTGCGTACATACATTTTGAAAGGAGGAGCAAGATGGAATACTCGATCATCCAGATCGCTCTGGTCTTCGTCGTCACGTTCATCGCGGCAATCGACCAGTTTGACTTCCTCGAGTCTCTCTATCAGCCCATCGTCACCGGCGCCGTCATCGGTCTTATCCTTGGCGACCTCAACACCGGTCTTCTCGTGGGTGGTACCTATCAGCTCATGACGATCGGCAACATGCCGATCGGAGGCGCTCAGCCGCCTAACGCCGTCATCGGCGGCATCATGGCAGCCATTCTCGCTATCGCCACGGGCCTCGAGCCCAACGCGGCAGTCGGCCTCGCCATTCCGTTCGCTCTGCTTGGCCAGCTTGGCGTTACCCTGGTCTTCACGCTTATGTCCCCGCTTATGTCCACGGCCGATAACATGGCTCACAACGCGGACACCAAGGGCATCGAGCGCCTGAACTACTTCGCCATGGCTCTGCTCGGCCTGATCTTCGCTGTCGTCGTCACCCTGTTCTTCATCGCTGGCGCTACCATCGGTCAGACCATCGCTTCTGCCATCCCGACTTGGCTGCAGACCGGTCTGTCCGCTGCAGGCGGCATGATGCGCTTCGTCGGCTTCGCCGTCCTGCTCAAGGTTATGATGAACCGCGATATGTGGGGCTTCTTCCTCATGGGCTTTGGCCTCGCGCTCATCACCGTTGCCAACGATTCGCTGGCAACCCCTGCTCTGCTCATCCTCGCTCTCATCGGCTTCGGCATCGCTTTCTGGGACTTCCAGCAGCAGACCGAGCTGAAGGGTGCAGCTGTTTCTGACGGAGGTGACTTCGAAGATGGCATCTAATGAGTATGTGATCCCGGAGCACTACGAGGATCTCACTCCTGCTCCGCAGCTCGACCAGAAGACCCTCAACAAGATGGCTTGGCGCTCCTGCTTCCTGCAGGCATCGTTCAACTACGAGCGCATGCAGGCCGCTGGCTGGCTTTACTCCATCATCCCCGGTCTGGAGAAGATCCACACCAACAAGAACGACCTCGCGGCTTCCATGAGCCACAACCTGGAGTTCTTCAACACCCACCCGTTCCTCGTCACCTTTGTTATGGGCATCGTGCTTTCGCTCGAGCAGAACAAGGTTGACATCCCCACGATCCGCGCCGTCCGCGTCGCCGCAATGGGCCCGCTCGGTGGTATCGGTGACGCCCTGTTCTGGCTGACGCTCGTGCCTATCACGGCCGGCATCACCTCCAACATGGCCATCAACGGCAACGCCGCTGCGCCGATCATCTTCCTGGTGATCTTCAACGCCGTCCAGTTCGCTCTGCGCTTCTGGCTCATGAACTGGTCCTACAAGCTTGGCACCAGCGCTATTGACGCTCTGACCGCCAACATGCAGGCCTTCACGCGTGCCGCTTCCATCATGGGCGTCTTCGTCGTCGGTTGCCTGGTCGTCACCATGGGTGGCACCCAGATCAACCTCGAGATCCCCAACGGCACCACCCGTGGCCTCTCCGCTACTACCGTGATCGTCTCCGAGAAGGAGGCCGAGAACTTCACCGGTATGGAGGGTATCGATACCGAGACCGCTGAGGCCGGTACCATCGCCATGACCGATGAGGACGGCAACGCCCTCACCGCTTCCGATGCCGACGGCAACGCTGTCGAGTGCGGCGTCACCGATCTGGGCAACGGCATGGAGTCCGTTACCTACGGCACCGTTACCGAGGATCCGGTCAACTTCTCTGTTGCCGACACCCTCAACACCATCGTCCCGAAGCTCGTCCCGCTTATGCTTACGCTGCTGCTTTACTACATGTTCGCTAAGCACAGCTGGACCCCGACCAAGGGCATTCTCCTGCTCTTCGTCCTTGGCATCCTGGGCGCTGGCCCGCTTGGTCTCTGGCCGAGCATCTGGTAAGGCTCTAGCTTGAGGGGTGTGTCCCTACGCGGCTCACACCCCGACCCCTTAAGCCATGTGTATGTTAAAAGCCGCGTGCTCGAAAGAGCGCGCGGCTTTTGTTTTCTTGATGATTCGGGTGTGGCAGACAGATAATGCTAAACACCCTAGGTAGTTAGCCGAATTCGAGCAAAAGGGAGGATAGGATGGCGATCGGAGCGCGTAAGCAACCGCTGTACGATCAGCTGGTCGATATTCTGACCGAAAAGATCGACCATGAATATCGCGCCGGTGACATGATTCCTTCCGAGCGCGAACTTTCGGAGCGCTATGGTCTCTCGCGTACTACGGTACGCCTGGCTCTTCAGGAACTGGAGCGTTTAGGACTGGTGGTTCGGCAGCACGGTCGCGGTACCTTTGTGACCGACCGTTCGGCAAAGGCAACCAATCTTATGCAGTCCTACAGCTTTACCGAGCAGATGCGCGCGATGGGTCGCGACCCCGAGACCACGATTCTCGAGTTTTGCGAGATGGAGGCCGATAAAAATCTGGCCGAGCATATGGGATTGCGTATAGGTGATCGCATTTTTAAGCTTAAGCGCCTTCGTTCTGCCGACAACATGCCCATGATGGTCGAACGCAGCTATCTACCGGTTCGTCAATTTCTGTCCCTAAAGCGACCGCTGCTGGAGCGTAAGCCGCTTTACGATGTGATTGAGCAAGACTTTCAGCAAAAGATACGCGTGGCCGAAGAGGAGTTCTATGCGAGCATAGCCCGTCCCACCGACGCCCACCTTTTGGGAATTGTCGAGGGCTCGCCTGTGCTCGATTTGGTCAGGACTACGTATAACGAGTCAAACGAGGTAGTGGAGTACACACTCTCGGTTGCTCGTGCCGATCAGTTTAAATACAAGGTTTACCACCAGCGCAGTAACTAGTGCTCGCATCGTTTCCATATGGTGATTCTTTGCATTTAACTGGTTACTACCAGATAACCAACCGAAGTGTATAATTGCACGTCAGAGGATTACTTCTAGAGAGAGGTATTAGAAATGTTCGAGAAGAGTGTCGAGGAGCTCACCGAGCTCGGCGCCCAGATCACCACGGCCGAGATTGCTCAGCAGCCCGAGCTTTGGCGTGATACGCTCAACATCTATCGCGAGAACAAGGAGGCCATCGAGGCCTTCCTGGCCGAGGCTCGCGCTATGGGCGAGGGCCGTCTGTCCGTTGTCTTCACCGGTGCCGGTACGTCCGACTACGTTGGCGATACCTGCGCCCCGTACCTGCGTCACGCTGGCAACACTGATCTCTACGACTTTAAGCCCATCGCCTCGACCGACATCGTGAGCGCCCCGCGCGACTTCCTGCGCGCCGAGGATCCCACGCTCGTGGTTTCCTTTGCCCGCTCTGGCAACAGCCCCGAGAGCCTTGCCGCCGTTGCCGTTGCCAAGGAGCTCGTCCACAACGTCAAGTTCCTCAACATCACCTGCGCTCCCGAGGGCAAGCTCGCCGTCGAGTCCGCCGATGATCCCAATGCGCTGACGCTGCTCATCCCGCGCGCCAACGACAAGGGCTTCGCCATGACCGGTTCCTACACCTGCATGACCCTGCTCTCCACCCTTATTTTCGACACTGCCTCTGACGAGCAGAAGGCCGAGTGGGTCGAGACGATTGCCAAGATGGGCGAGGAGGTCATCTCCCGTGAGCCTGAGATCGCCGATTACCTGGCTGGCGACTTCAACCGCGTGACCTACTTGGGTTCTGGCTCCTTCGGTGGCCTTGCCCAGGAGAGCCAGCTCAAGATCCTCGAGCTCGCTCACGGTCTGGTTGCTACTTCCTACGACACCTCCATGGGCTATCGTCACGGACCTAAGTCCTTCGTCGACGATAAGACGCTCGTCTTCGTGTTCGTCAACAACGACGCCTACACCCGTCAGTACGACATCGACATCCTCAACGAGATCGGTGGCGACGAAATCGCTCAGCACACCATCGCCGTTCAGCAGGAAGGTGCCACCGTCTACGAGGGCGAGTCCTTCACCTTTAAGGGCTACGAGGCGCTTCCCGAGGGCTACCTTGCTCTGCCGTTCGTGATGTTTGCCCAGGCTATCAGCCTGCTCAACTCCGTGCGCGTGGGCAACACGCCCGACACGCCGAGCCCCACTGGCACGGTCAACCGCGTGGTTAAGGGCGTGACGATTCACCCCTTCACCGCTTAATCGCGTCCCCCTGTAAGGGCGCCCGTCCGCTCATAACGGCGGGCGGGCGCTATTTGTTTTTACATGGACCGGGTATAAGCATTACCACAGTCAACTGCTTTAGAAGCAAGGAGTGCATATGAGCACGTACGCAATTGAGGCTGACAAGTTCTTCTTGCCGGCAGGCCCGCAACTGGGCGGCTATCTTATGGTCGAGGATGGCGTCTTTGGCGCCTGGCAGGCCGACGAGCCCTCTTGCGAGATTAAGGACTACACGGGATCGTGGATCGCACCGGGTATGGTCGATACTCACATCCATGGCTTCTACAACCACTCAACAACCGATAACGATCCCGAGGGCATTGATATCAGCTCGACCGAGCTCGCCCGTCGCGGTACCACCAGCTGGCTGCCCACGACGTTCACCGATGGCGTCGAGCAGATCAAGGACGCCTGCGCCGCCATCGCTCAGGCGGACGAGGGTCGCGGCCCCGACTTCTGCGGTGCTCGCATTCAGGGCATCTATCTGGAGGGCCCCTTCTTTACCATGAAGCACGTGGGCGCGCAGAACCCCGCTTATCTTATCGATCCCTCCGAGGAGGTCTTCGATCAGTGGCAGGAGGCTGCGGGCGGTCGCATCGTTAAGAGCGCCATGGCGGCTGAGCGCGACGGTGCCGCTGCTTATGCGGCTGCTCTGAATGCCAAGGGTGTGGTGACCAGCATCGGTCACTCCGACGCCACCTACGATGAGTGCATCGCCGCCATCAACGCCGGTGCCAGCTGCTTTACGCATACCTATAACGGTCAGCGCGGGCTGCATCACCGTGAGCCCGGTGTCGTGGGCGCTGCCATGTCCACGCCCGAGACCTACGCCGAGATCATCTGTGACGGCAAGCACGTTAACCCTGCCGCCATCAAGGCGCTGCTGCAGGCAAAGGGCTGGCAACACACGGTGCTCATCACTGACTGCCTGGGTTGCGGCGGCATGCCCGAGGGCAGCTACACCAGTGGTGGCATGGACGTCATCATGAAGGACAACCTGTGCTGGCTCGCCGACGGCAAGAGCATTGCCGGCTCGGTGCTCACGCTTGCCCAGGGCGTCAAGAACATCGTTGACTGGGGCATCGCCAGCGCCGATATCGCCATTCGCATGGCAACCGAGGTGCCGGCACGCTCCGCGCACATCGAGGATAAGTGCGGCAGCATCATGCCGGGTCGCGACGCCGACTTTGTCGTGTTCGACCATGAGCTTACCCTCGTCGAGACGTATGTTGGCGGCCAGAGCGTCGGCAACGCCTTTACCGAGTAACGATAGAAAAAGACGGCGGGCCCGAATCTGCTCGGACCCGCCGTATGGGTTAAACGCTCAAAAGCACCTTCACAGTTACAGCTTGTTAGCGATCTTCTTTGCCGTGCGCTTGACGCCGGCCACCAGGCCTCCTGCAGGATGCTCCTTCTCGTATGCTAGGCGCTTCTCACGCTTGGCGTACTCTTCGACAATGATGTCGCCATATTCGTCTTCGATCTTGTCGAAGAAGTCGACGGCGCCCTTAATTTCCTCAGCGGTCGGGTGTCCCTTTTGGACACCGCCGGTGAGTTTGAACGGCCCCCACGTATCAAAGCCGGGGCAGCCGTAGACACCCATAAAGATGGCCTGCCTCATGCGGCAGATGCCATCGATATCCTTGCCGTACCACTTGTTTTTGCCACCGTAGGTCATAAGGCCAAACACCTTGTCCTGCGGCTGCAGCACGTTCGTGAGCACGCGTGCCATGTCCTTGTCGATCTCGGAGTAATAGATGCCCGTGGCGACACCGATCAGATGGTATTCGTGCAGGTCGGGGTACTCGTTTTTACCGAGTGACTTCACGTCGAGGGTATCGATCTCGGGGTGTGCCTCGACGATGGCGTCCACGAGCTTTTTCGTATTGCCGTGATGGCGCGAGGCGTAGAGGATGATGGTTCGCATAAGAAGGCCTTTCAGCTGTAATTGCATCAATGTCTGTATGGTACCCCGTTACATGGCTGGGATACCGGACGCATCGATGAACGTGCGGGTTTGTCCTTTGGTTAGGGCCGAGACGGGTACTTGCGAGCAAAAAGCAGTTGTTCGAAAGGATGGGCAATGGAATACGCTCTCTCCAACGATTCGATTTCTATTAAGGTGTCCACGGCCGGTGGTTCGTTTACCTCGATCGAGGCCGGAGGTCGCGAGTATCTGTGGCAGGGCGATCCCGCCGTGTGGTCCGGCCAGGCACCGATTTGCTTCCCGATTTGCGGAGGTTTGCGCGATAACAGCGCCATGACGTTTGCCGGACATCATGTGAAGCTCGCCCGCCACGGCTTTGCGCGCAAGCAGGAGTGGAAGCTGTTGAGCCAAAGCGCAACCGAGCTGGCTATGTGCCTGGCATCCGAGGATAACGCCGCGCTGCTGAGCGATTATCCGTATCCGTTTAAACTTGTCGCCCGCTATACGCTCGAGGACGCCGCCGTGCGCGTCTCCTATGAGGTTACCAACGAGGGCACCGAGGACATGCCGTTCTTTATTGGCGGTCATCCCGGCTTTAGGTGTCCGCTCGATGAGGGCGAGGCCTATACGGACTACGAGCTGCGCTTTGAGAAGGACGAAGCTGCTGAGCTTTGCACTGCCGTCCCCTCGACTGGATTGATCGATGTGGACAGGCGCTCCAAGAACCCCATGGTGGGAAAGACGCTGCCTTTGTCGCATGAGCTCTTCGATTTTGCGGAGACCATCTTTGATGTGCTCGAGAGCCGTCAGGTCACGCTTTCCAAGAAGGGCGAGGACAAAGGCGTTTGCCTGAGCTTTGAGGGCTTCCCGTATCTCATTGTGTGGAGTAAGCCCGAGGGCGATTTTGTGGCAGTTGAACCCTGGGGTGGCCTTTCGACCTGCTCCGATGAGGACGACGTGCTTGAGCATAAGCGCGGCTGCCTTGTCGCCAAGCCCAAGGAGACCGTCGTTCGCTCGTTCACGATTGAGATTCTGTAATTCCGTTTTGTCGACTCGTATCGCGAGGCACAAGGAGCCTGCGAGATAAGGAGCTAAAAATGATCCTCACCGTTACGATGAACCCGTCTGTCGATACGCGCTATCAGCTCGATGAGCTCATTATCGACGACGTTAACCGTGTGAAGCCCGAAAAGACCGCTGGCGGCAAGGGCCTCAACGTGGCCCGTGTGCTGGGTCAGCTGGGCGACGACGTTGTGGCAACCGGTCTGCTCGGCGGCCACATGGGCGCCTTCATGGCTGAGCTCATGGACGCCAACGGTATTAACAACGACTTTGTGCCCATCAAGGGCGAGACTCGCATTTGCCTCAACATCCTCCACGCCGGCAACCAGACCGAGCTGCTCGAGAGTGGCCCGACAATTGCCCCCGAGGAACTCGATGCCTTTACCGCCAAGTTTACTGAGCTTGCGGGCAAGGCCGACGTCGTCACCATTTCGGGTTCTCTGCCCCGCGGTGTCGAGGCAGACTACTATGCCAAGATCACGGGCATTGCCGAGAACGCCGGTGCCAAGGTATTGCTCGATACCTCGGGTGCCTCTCTCGAGGCTGCGCTCAAGTCCGAGGTCAAGCCCGAGCTGGTCAAGCCTAACCTGACCGAGATCAACGGCCTTCTGGGTACGAGCTTTACCACCGACGATGTGGACGAGCTCCGCGCCGCGCTCGCCTCTGACGCCCGCTTCTCCGATATCCCCTGGGTCGTCGTATCCATGGGCGCTGCCGGCTCCGTTGGCTTCCACAATGGCCGTGCGTTCCGCGCAAAGACGCCCGATATCCCTGCCGTTAACGCAACGGGCTCTGGTGACTCCACTATCGCAGGCTTCGCGCATGCCATCGCTGCTGGCGCAGACGACGAGACGGTGCTGCGTACCGCCAACACTTGCGGCAAGCTCAACGCCATGGATCCTATGACCGGCCACTTGGTTATGGATCGTTGGGACGAGGTCTACAACGGCGTTGTCGTGACCGAGCTGTAAGGGCTTGGGCGTCGGTCCCGGCATCGATTGCTAGCTCATGTCGACGACAAGTGCAGTAGCATTATGCCGGGGCGCGACGCCGACACTGTCGTGTTCAATCCCGACCTTACCCTGGTCGAGGCGTATGTGGGTGGCAACAGCGTCGGTAACGCGTTTGCCGAGTGGCCGCCAAAGAAGCGATCCGAGAGGGGATTTAGATGATTTACGGTGCATTGGGCGATATCGAGGAGTACCGCGGAATGCTCAAGGGCCTCGACGTGCTGATCGATTGGCTCGAGGAGAACGATCCGGCGAAGCTCGAGGTCGGCAGCCATCCGATTCTGGGCGACAAGGTCTTTGCGAACGTCATGGCTCCCACGACGCGTCCCGAGGCCGAGGCTCACTACGAGACGCATCAGCGCTATCACGACCTGCAGATCGACATTGAGGGTCGCGAGGCCTTTAAGGTTGCCACGGGCAGCCTGACGCTGGTCCAGGAGTTTGACGAGAAGGACGACTACGACCTGGTCGATTCAGACGCCTCGATTGCCGGCGATCTTGCCGACGACAAGTTCGCGCTGTTCGTTGCCGGCGAGCCTCACATGCCCACGCTCGAGTTCCCGGGCGATGGCGCACAGCCGGTCAAGAAGATCTGCTTTAAGCTACTTGCAGATGCTTACTGGGAGGAGTAACGCGCTGCTCGGCTGAGCTGTTCGTGTTGTGAGCGTTATCCTTTGGGGGAGCGTGCTTAGGCCCCGCTGATCGCGGTTCCTTTGAGGATTGCGGTTGGCGGGGCTTGTTGTTGAGTAGGGGAGTTGCCGACGGCGTTGTGCTTGGATTGGCGGATGCGCGCTCGAAATCGGCAACAAAAAAGCCGCCCAAAGGCGGCTATCTTGTGCAATGGAGCCAGCGACCGGGCTCGAACCGGTGACCCCCGCTTTACGAGAGCGGTGCTCTACCAACTGAGCTACGCTGGCGGCCATGTGGTGACGCAACTGAGGCGTCAACGGCTATCTATGATACGGGACATCACAAATCCGCGCAAGGGTTCTGGCGGCTTTTCTCACTTTAAATGCACTAATATTGGAGACGTGATGTCTTGCTCTTGCAGATCTCAAGCAGAATGGGGCAGCGATGGCTCAACCCAAGATTCTTCTCACACGCATCGATGACCGGTTTATTTACGGGCAAGACGTTGAGCCGTGGAATGTGGCGATTGGTTCCAATCTTGTCCTGATCGTCAACGACGAGATTGCGGCGGATTCGCGCCAATGGGCCCCTATGAGGGTGGCGGCGCCAGAAGGCGTTTGGACACGGTTTTTCTCAGTGCAAAAGACCATCGACATCATTCACACCGCGACACCGCGTCAATGGATTCTGGTCATGGTGGCCTCACCCGCCGATGCGCTCGCACTGGTTAAGGGTGGTGTGCCGATCACCAAGATCAGCATTGGCCATATGCAGGCAGGGGAGGGCAAGCGCCCCATAACGCCCGCGGTTGCCGTGAGCGACGCAGACGTTGCTGCCCTCAAAGAACTGCAGGCGCTCGGCATAGAGCTAGAAATCCGCTATCTCCCCAGTTCCGCCCCCGACCCCATCGGCAATCTGTTCAACTGATCCCTTGGGGACGGAGGAAAACGGATCATTTTGCCCTTGCGAGGGACGCGTGCGATGCTGCCTGTCAAAAACAATGCCCATTTACTACGTTTGATCGGCTATCGCCGAGCATGTCGAATTTGAGAAAAACATAACCGCAGGTAGGCGGCTCGCGAATTTAGCAAAAACCGGTGCATGGTCGAGCATCCCGGGCTAAACGTAGTAAATGGGCATGGTTTTGATATGTCACTCATACAGTCACAGCGAAATTGAGCCCAAAAGATGAAAAAACGCCCGTCGGCGGTGGTGCCGGCGGGCGCTACTGTGCGATATGTTGCGCCGTGCGTTTAGTGCCTCATAAAGTGGTATTCGATCACATTGCTGTAGGGGTGACCCGGGCCCACAATGCCCTGCGGGAACAGCGGCTGGTGCGGTGTGTCGGGGTACATCTCTGCTTCGAGGGCAAAGCCGGCGCCCCAGCCATAGTTGGCATCGTCCTTGGCGTGCTCGTCGCCCAGCCAATTGCCAGTGTAGAGCTGCACGCCCGGGGCGGTGGTGTAGTAGTCCAGCTCGCGGCCGGTCCACATCTCCTCGACATGCAGGGCGCGGCGCAGGTTGCGACCGTACTGATAGTCATCGATGCACAAGCAATGGTCGTAGCCGCGTGACTGCTTAATCTGTGGATCGTCGGCCTCCATGCCAGGCGCGACGGGGCGCAGCTCACGGAAGTCAAACGGCGTGCCCTCGACCGGAGCAATCTCGCCGGTGGGGATGTTCTGCTCGTTGATGGGCAGGTAGTGGGCAGCGTTAGCAACAAAGAAGTGCTCACAGTCCATGCCGGCGTTGTGACCGGCAAGGTTAAAGTACGTGTGGTTGGTCATGGACACGTACGTGGCGCGGTTACTCTCGCAGCCATACTCGATGCGGAAGACGCCGGTGCGCGTCACGGTAAACACGGCCGTAAAGGTGCGGTTGCCGGGGAGACCCAGTTCGCCATTCTCAAGCGAGGTGGTCATGCGCACGGCATTGTGGACCTCGTCGAGCTCAACATCCCATACGCGCTTGTGCAGGCCGTGCTCAAGATCGCTGTGCAGGTTGTTGACGCCCTCGTTGGCCGGCATATGCCAGTCCGTGCCGTCGATGGTGATCGTGGCGCCCGCGGTGCGGTTTGCCACGGGGCCGATGGTCGCGCCAAAGCAGGCGGGGTTGTCAAAGTAATCCTCGAGCTTATCGAAGCCCAGCACCACATCGCGCACGTTGCCGGGAATGTCGGGCACATCGATACCCAACACGGTGGCGCCATAGTCCATAATGCGAACGCAGATCTCGGGCCCGTTGAGGGTGTAACGATGAACGGGGGTACCGCACGGCGCGGTGCCGAAAAGCTCGGAAGTGATCATTTGGTTCCTAACATCGAGGTATTTCGGACAAACTGTAGCGCGAACAGGCGAGATTATCACTACACCCCACTAAAGCAGGGGGTATTTTTCTCAAAAAAGTGATGATTAGAGCTGTGCGGGCGTTCATTTCTGACGCGCGCGAGTCTGATACAATTTGTTCGTTATTGTTTGAATTGACGTGAGCGTGGAACAGCGAGGACTCATCGTGATTAAAGCGGAGCGACAGGATAAGGTTCGGCAGCTGCTCGAGGAACAGGGAACGGTCTCGGTCAAGGAGATTTCGGATGCGTTAGGTGTCTCGGATATGACGATCCGCCGTGACCTTGAGGAGCTTGCGAGCCTAGGCGAGATCGAGCGCGTGCACGGCGGAGCCCGCAGTGCACAGGGCCGTCCTCATGCTATGCTGCGCCATGAGTACTCGCACAGCGAAAAGCGCACCAAGCATGCCGAGGAAAAGCTGCAGATTGCGCGCCGTGCTGTGGAGCTTATCGAGGAAGGCTCGACCATCTTTTTGGGCACGGGCACCACGGTTGAGCAGATGGCCTCGATGCTGCCGGCGTTTCGCCTGCGCATTGTGACCAATTCGCTTTCGGTGTTTAACCTGCTCGAGGCGCGCGAAGACTGCGAACTGTGCCTGGTGGGCGGCGTGTACCGCCGCCGTACTGCCGCCTTTGTGGGCCCCACGGCCGAGGACACCTTGCGCGCACTGGGGATCGACGCAGCCTTTATCGGCGCAAACGGCATTTTGGACGGCGACGTGTCTACGTCTAACATGGAAGAGGGCCGCATCCAGCAGCTCGCCTTTAGCAAGGCCGACTCGCGCTATCTGATCGCCGATTCCAGCAAGATTGGCAAGCGCGACTTCTACACCTTCTGCCGTCTGGACAGCCTGGACGCCGTGGTGTGCGAGCCGGGCATCGCCGCCGAAGATCGTGCCGCCATCGAGGAGCATACGCAGGTCATTTGCTAGCTAGCGCTACGGGATTGCCAACGGGCGATGCGGGAGGACTTTTACCTCCTGTCATTGTGGAAACCGGCGCGTCAGCGCTACGCGATATGACGCGCAAATGAGGACTCCACTATCAAATTGTCTCAACCTGTGATATCTAGGCGGCCAAAAGCGAGTCAGATGTTACAGATCGAGATTTTTGGCTCGGCCTATTCCGTTTGTCTCGATCTGTAACAGCTAGGACCGAAAAATTCAGCTAGTTGTTACAGATTGAGATTGAGAGGATTGACCTGTGCATTCATCTCAATCTGTAACATCTAGACGTCCAAAACCGGTTTTAGTGTTACAGATTGAGACAATTCGGCGTGGTCTACCTTGTTTGTCTCGATCTGTAACGGTTAGGACTTAAAAACTCGGCTACGTGTTACAGATCGAGACAAAAGAAAAAGAACATTAGGACTTGAAAATAAAGTTTTGATAAGGGATTCGCCCAGTTAAGACGGTGCGGCAGACAATTGAGATTAGTTTGCCTCCGGAGTCGTAAGCATAATGAGTCAGTTCGATGACCGGAAGTTTTGCAACACCATAATTACTGGCTTCGGAATCGCTAAGCTGACGTGCTCTATAGCTTTCCCTAACAGATTGGATAGACTTGGACAAGTCGTCCATGATTCTGCTAAATGCCTGAAAATCTAACTGGTTATTCGGAACGCGCGACTTTGAAATGAAGAACGTATCAGCGCCTATGAAGCTGCCTTCAAGTTCGTAGGTCAATTCAAGACGCTGAATTTCATCGCGACTTTGACATCCAAATTGTTGGAGCATCATTACGGAAATTGGACGACCTGATGTGAGGCCGCCGAAATGTTTGGTGATGGCATCCGGATCAACACCATCGCAATGGCTTGCAAAGTCAAAGTCTAAAAGTGAATTGAGCTCGCTAACGCGTTTCGGTGCAACAAACGACCCCTTACCTTGGATTCGATAGATACTTCCACGACGCTCCAGCTCACTCATGGCAAGTCGGACGGTTGTTCTGCTTACGGCGTATTCGTCGCAGAGTTCCATTTCTGTTGGAAGTTTATCGTCTGCTTGATATTCATCGACGATCTGCTTGAGCAGCGCGTCGGTGAGCTGTAAATAGAGTGGCCGTTTTTCGTGTGTATCGAGCATTAGAGCCTCAGTTTGCATGTTGGTTATACCTGATGGTTGCCTCAGTCGGGATGTAACGTGGGCAAGGTAACCTTAACGTATCACAGAGCGGCTCAGCATGACGATCTGATGCCTGTATCCACGAAGGGCTTGTCCGAGCGTGAAGATATTCTGGGGCAGGCAAATACCGTTCATGGAGTCCCCGATATGTTGGAGGTCAGCGCCGGCTGCTTTTGCTGCAAGGCCTATTTTCTTAATGGTCTCGCTGTCGCAGGAGTCTTGACTCGTCCCGTTCGCCGCCATGACGAGAACCTTCTCTTCAATTGACTTGCCTACGTTGTGGGATCGTACAAAGTCTACGATGGCGCGCAGGTCTGCTTCTTGGAAGCAAGGGACGGTGTAGGGGGCTGGTACGAGAAGGATATCGACGCCGAGGTCAACAAACTTGCGCGCAATTTCGAGTGTCATGACAGGTTCCGCAACGCCCGCTCCATGCATTTTTCCGGCTATGACTAGGCCATTGAAATGCTCTTTGGAGAGTTTAATCGAATGGGCGATTGCATCGTTGGAGACGCCGGTTCCAGGGTTGCCCGTCAGGCAGATAAAATCAAATCCGAGTTCGTTAGCCTTTTCTAAGGTCTTGGGAGAGACGCGACGACCCATGGGGATTTCCGTTCGGGATTCAGACATCTCTGCCTCGTTATCAACTGGCTCCAGATTGACGCCAATGGGCCTTCCGCATGCTCGCTTCACCCAAGTGACCGGGTTTTCATTGAGATCATCTGGAATACCGGCAATAACTGGATCGAACACATCGAGCGCGTTAAACAGAAGCAGGTCGGCACCTGCGGCACGTTCGATTTCTGCATTAGTAACGCCGCCGAGAAATTGGGAAGAGGGTACGTTTTCCGCCATGATGGTACGTCCCTCGGAAGCCAGAATTGCCTGCTTTAGATCCATGGGTGACGTGGCGGCAAAATCGGATGCGGACATGTTCAGTAATCGTTTGGGCATTGTTACTTCCTTTGACTAGAACGACAGGCTTGGGACATTGTCTCTAATATTGTTACAACAATATATTCAATATGTTATATCCAATCGGTGAACGGTTGCAAACTTATTGTACTGCTCGGAAAAAATAGCCCTTAGCTGGGAAAACCTTAAATTAATCAACTACCGTTCACCGAATAAGTATTTGAATTCTTGACATATCGACAAAGCGGAAAAAGAATTGGTTATGACAAATCGCGCAAATGATATTACATTTCGCACAAGAACGTATTCACTTACATAAGTGGATACAAACGGGGACGACGACGGTTGAGTCCGGATAAATCGTTACGTGCCCGGGAATCATGAAAGGATGTGTTATGGACGCTATCGTCAAATTCCTTGAAAAACACCAGCCCCTCTTCGACAAAATCTCGAGGAACATTTATCTGGTGGCGATTAAGGATGGCTTTCTCTCGAATATGCCAATTGTGCTGTTCTCGAGCCTGTTCCTTCTTCTTTCGACGCTCCCTGCCTATGTAGGCATCACGCTTCCGTCTGAGGTGCTGGATTTCTTCAATAAAATCTATGCATATACCATGGGACTTCTTGGCATTATGGTGGCCGGCACCACGGCGAGCTCACTTGCCATGTCGATGAACCGTCGCATGCCTTCGGGTAAATCTCTCAACCCCACCTCGTGCATGGTTTGTGCCATGTGCGGCATGCTCTTGCTATCGGTGACGAACGATGTTGTCTCGATTGGCGGAGCAGATACATCTGTTTTTGAAACCGGCTATATGGGAACCAAGGGTTTTCTCGCTGCGTTCGTAGCCGCATTCTTGACCGTTAATATCTATAAGGTGTGCATTAGCCATAATGTGACGATCAAGCTTCCCAAAGAGGTCCCTGGCTCTATTGCGCAGAGTTTTCGCGATATCTTTGCATTTGGGTTTTCGATCCTTGCGTGCGCTTTTATCGATCTTGCGAGCCGCAAGCTGCTTGCTGTGCCGTTCGCCAATTTGGTATCCGCTCTCATCTCGCCGCTGTTCTCCGCGGTCGACACCTATCCTGGCATGGCGCTTATCGAAGGCGCGGTCGCGCTTTTCCAATTTATGGGTATCCACGGTGCTTCGGTTGTCATGAGTCCGATCAATGCTGCGCTCTACGGCAATACCGTTACCAATCTTGAGGTTTTCCAAGCAGGTGGACACCCGTCAATTGCTCTTACGCAGGACTTTACAAGCTTCATCGGCGGTCTGGGCGGTTCTGGCTGCACGTTCATCGTTCCTATTATCCTGATCATGTTTATGCGCTCCAAGCAGCTTAAAGCCATGGGCAAGGCATCGATTATCCCGGTGATTTTTGGAGTTAACGAGCCCGTTATCTTCGGTATGCCGATTGTTCTCAATCCCTATATGTTCGTGCCCTTCCTAGTGGCTCCTATGGTCAACGCCATTATCGGTAAATTTTGGCTCTTCGGTGGTTTCTGTGGGAGAGATTCCG
>CAJMOL010000005.1 GCA_905215095.1 uncultured bacterium
CCGAACCGGGCTTGCAGAGAACCTGGCCGCGCTCGATATCCTCGCGCTTGATGCCGCGGAGCAGCAGACCGACATTGTCGCCAGCCTCGCAGAAGTCCATGGACTTACGGAACATCTCGATACCGGTAACGACGGTGTTCTGGGTATCCTTGATGCCGACGATCTCGACGGGCTCGTTGAGCTTGAGCTCACCGCGCTCGACACGGCCGGTAGCAACGGTACCACGGCCGGAGATGGTCATAACGTCCTCAACGGCCATCAGGAACGGGAGGTCGTTGTTACGAGCAGGCGTCGGGATGTACTCGTCGACGGCGTTCATGAGCTCGCGGATGGCGTCCATCCACTTGGCGTCGCCCTCGAGAGCGCCCAGAGCGGAACCACGGATGACGGGGATGTCGTCGCCGGGGAAATCGTACTCGGAGAGGAGCTCACGGGTCTCCATCTCGACGAGGTCGATGAGCTCGTCATCGTCGACCATGTCGCACTTGTTCAGGAAGACGACGATGTAGGGAACGCCGACCTGACGGGCGAGCAGGATGTGCTCGCGGGTCTGAGCCATGGGGCCGTCGGTAGCGGCGATGACCAGGATAGCGCCGTCCATCTGAGCAGCACCGGAGATCATGTTCTTGACGTAGTCAGCGTGGCCCGGGCAGTCAACGTGAGCGTAGTGACGGGCAGCGGTCTCGTACTCAACGTGGGAGACGGAAATCGTAATGCCGCGCTCGCGCTCCTCGGGAGCCTTGTCGATGTTCTCGAACGCAGTGAAGTCAGCCTTGCAGCCCTCGGTCTCGGAGAGAACCTTGGTGATGGCAGCGGTCAGCGTGGTCTTGCCGTGGTCGACGTGACCAATGGTGCCGATGTTAACATGCGGCTTAGTGCGCTCAAACTTCTCTTTGGCCATAAAGCCCTCCTCTTAACAGGTCGTCCCCGGACGGGACTTTGCCTTTATACCATAGTGGCCTCTCAACATACTATTGAGAAGCCACCGTGTTACCTATGGTAGCGGTGACTGGATTCGAACCAGTGACGCCACGGGTATGAACCGTGTGCTCTAACCAACTGAGCTACACCGCCGGATGGAGCCTGCAACCAGACTTGAACTGGTGACCTCTTCGTTACCAACGAAGTGCTCTACCGACTGAGCTATACAGGCACTTGACGGGTGGGAGCTATAGGATTCGAACCTATGTAGGCAGAGCCAACGGGTTTACAGCCCGTCCCCATTAACCACTCGGGCAAACTCCCAATCGTTCAAGTATCCGCAGGTCCTTTGGTCTTTTGGACCGCCGCCCCCGCGAACGAAGAAGATAATACGATGCCACCTTGGGGGCTGTCAACGAAAACCTCTAGATACACGGTGCCGGGCGTATCTACATACCTTTGACCTGCGGTTTTGCTGAGTTTGGATATGGAGGACGGTGAATTTGCATATAGCGGTGACATTTCCCGAGGGAACACTTTTGCGTAGTGGAGTACACCATCAGGATCGAACTTTGATATCGACTCATTTGCACCTATATATAGGTCGATATCGGGCTTCCCAGACAGAATCGAGCGTGGATAATCTCCCACTTTTTGCGTGGCTTCGAGCCCAAAGTGGGAGATTATCCACGCTCATTCACTTAGCAGGAGATTTTCCACGCTCGTATGTCCGGAAATCCTCGCTCGACCAGGATGACTGGGACCGGTCCGGCCTATGTCTCAATCTGTAACATTTAGAGAACATTTTCTCCCCTATCTGTTACAGATTGAGATACTACGCAGTAGCCCCGACTTCCGTCTCATTCTGTAACAGTAAGAAAGGTTTTCAGCCTCTTCGTGTTACAGATAGAGATATTACCCGCCAACCCGTCTTAACATCTCAATCTGTAACAGCTTGAAGAGAAATACCGGTCTAGATGTTACAGATTGAGATTGAATCGTTTGGGCCGAATGTCCCCAAGATATTGGCTGGCGGTCACTAGAACTCAATCTCGTCAAAGTCAAAAGCTTTCAAAGTGAGTCCAACGAGCTTGTCTGTGCGCTCCTGAATCTGCTCGCTGGTCCAGGTATCCGTGTTTACCAACTCGTCGTTCAGGTTCAACCCGTTGCGGTATCCGACGTTCGCCCCGTTCGCATCCTTGCGGTCTCGCTTGGTCACAAAGGGCATGTTGCTCAGCTTTGAGTTATATCCGGTGATAGTCAGATTTCCAAGCGTATGAACCTGCTTCTCCTGCACCTCAATCGCCCTGGAAACGTCGCCGTCCGCAACCATCTTCACCCATTCGTCGGGAATGTTCTTACCTTGGGGAAAGATGTGCTCGATTGTCCAAACGTAGTTTCCGGAGTCATATCGATCCCAAAGTGGCTTCATCTCCTTCGTAACGCTCGGTGATGCAATAACGGTCAGGATGTAGCGCGTCATATCGGGATTGACATCGTAAATCGGCCCTTCAAGACGTTCTTTGAAGGAAGCGTCACTGGCAGACACGTCGACGAGGCGCTTCTTGATGTATTCCGCGGCCGCAATGCCCTTGAGACCCTCGCTTTCGAGGCTCTCGCAAATACTGATGAAGAGCCTCTCCAGGTCACGCGTGGGAGGCGTATCGGTAAGGTTGCGTCGGACAAAGAAGCAGACAAGGAGCTTAACAAGAAGCGCGAGGGTTTCATCTTTTAGCTCCAACTGGTCCTGCTTCTTGAAAAGGAACAGCAGCATCAGGTAAGATGCGACGCCCTGCGCTCTCGAAAGCTCCAAAAGCTGATGCGAAAGCTCGGAATCCGGGCTCTCTTGATCGAGCCCAATGATCTTCGAGTAGAGTGCGGAATTCTCGGTCAGCTCGTCCAACACCTTAAGGGCGCCGTCATCGGCTTCCATCCGCTTCTCGTAGATTTTCAGAAGGTTGGAACGTGTGGCAACGGAACCGAGGGGGAGTTGGGAACCTGATTCGCCGATAAATGGCTTATTTACCTCCCGGCGGAAGGCATCGTAGTTCTGGCGGAAGAAGCGCTCCTGCGTCTTGTAGTCATCGCCGAGATTGCGGAGCACTTCCTGCCAGCGTTCAAAGTAATAGTCGATCCGTCCGTCATCCACCCCGGCAACCTTGCCGAGAAGCATGTTCTTGATGAGGTCGACGGCGCTCAAGGGAACACCACGGTTGTTAAGGGACGCGAACAAGGTGTAGGCGTCAGCATGGCTATCGACGGTAATCTGAACCACGACCGCCGAGCACACCAACCTGCAGATATCAAGCAGGCAGCGAACGCACTCAATTCCGTTCCTGCCCTCAACGTCCTCACCCAGTCGATCGTAAAAATAGTTGAATGCCTTAGACATCTTTCTCAGACCGAGGAACTTCGGCTTTTGCATAACCGCATCTAGGCCGATATGCTCCTTCAAGATCCAGCGGTAATCCTCAAGGTTATGATTCTGGACCTGAGGAATAACACGTGTCTTTGACTTGTCAGATTTCAAGATCAGACGATTGCGCAGGGGTCGGATATCGTCCAACATCATGTCGTCATCGATAGAATCCTTATGTTCCATGATGCGAGCATAGACAGCGGCAAGGAAAAGGCTGAGCGTCGTCAGACGTTGCTGGCCATCGATAACTTCATAGTGAATGGTATCCCTCTTGGAATCCACAGTCCCGTTCACGACAATAAACGAGCCCAGGAAGTAGCCAGCGTCGTTTTGGGTGATATCATCATAGAGATTCGCCCAGTCGCGCTGATTCCAAGTGTATTCGCGCTGGTAACGAGGAATGTCATAGATTTTTAGCATATCGGTCGACAGAATATTGGCAATCGTTGGGTCCTCTACGCTATTAATCATCATGAGTCCTTTCAATCACCTTGCTCACAAACGACGGGAAATCCTTGTCGCCCTTGATTTCTCGCGCCGAATTAAATCTAGACTATAGTAATACCCATGGGCTACAGGAAAGAGCGCCGCGCACGGCGCGCGATCTTTCGAGAGGCAGCATCGGAGCTCTCGGCACCTTGGTCACTTTCCACCCTATCCCAGTTGGAGAAACAAAGCCCAAAACTCTAATGGAGACAGCAACTGTAAGCTTTGCTTTTCCTGCTTCGTTGCACGCATTTATGGACATTGGACATCGGTCACAAAACACACATAAATGCAATTCCGATTTAATTGTTGCATGTTTGTTGCATGAGCTGTTGCATGAAAATGCAAAATCGGGAGCCATACGGCCCCCGACCTGCGAAAACTCATGGAGCCAGTGACAGGAATCGAACCTGCAACCCACTGATTACAAATCAGTTGCGCTACCGTTGCGCCACACTGGCACACTTGGCGCTTTCACGCGAAGCCAGTTAAGAATAAAGGAATTGCGGACGAGGCGCAACAGACCCTTTGACCGACCACATCTCAAAACCCTTCGTCAGAACGAATAGTTTTATCTGCTCGCCAGAACCAAAAACTATTCGTTTTGGCGAGGCCGGCCTGCAACCCACTGATTACAAACCAGTTGGTTGGTCAATCGAGAAAGCAGCCCCCATTGAAGGTCTACCTACCTCCCGCGCAGGGCCTTGAGCTTAGCCAGCGCATCGGGGCTCAGGCGGCTGCCCAGGGTCATCTTGATCTGCGGGGCTTCCTCGGCCTCGTGCACGTCGTTGTCGATCTGTTTGATCTCGTCCACCAGCATGCGGCTCGAGATGCGCGTAACGCCCTTGCCCATGACGACGGCTTGGATCGTGCCGTCGCTCGACACCACGGAGCACGCGCGGCCTTCCTCGCGCGCCTCGATACAGAGCTTCTGCACCACGGTATCGGCAGAGACGCCCGTCGGCGAAAACTCGATGCGCACGCCACGGGCCGGCAGGTTGGGGCGCTCGCTGGAGATATTGCCCGCGCCGTCAAACACGATTACGGCCTCATAGCGGCCTTGGGCAAACGCGGCAACGTCGTTGATGAGGGCAGTGCGCGCCATATCGTGAACGTCGCTGGAATATGGATCGTCGGAATGGTCGTAGATGAGCTTTTCGTAGCGCGGCGTGCAGTGGATCACGTTGTAGCCGTCGACCACCAGCAGCTCGGGCTTATTGGAGTGCACCGTCGAGACCGGGTCGGCGATGGCCTGCGCAAACGCATTGCCGCCCACGCCATAGGTCGCGGCCGAAACAATCGGCTTGGCCGAGCCCTCGCCAAAGCGCTTGGCCTTGGACTTAGCGCGGTTCTTCTTGGACATGCGCTACTCCTCCCCCATGAGCTCGCCGGCATTGCGGCGCAGCCACTCAAAGCACAGCGCGGTGGTCGCCTGGGCAACGTTGAGGCTCTCGGTCATGCCGCGCTGGGGAAGCTTGGTCAAAAAGTCGCATTTCTCGAGCACCAGGCGCGAGATGCCGTCGCCCTCGGAGCCCATGACGAGCGCCACGCGGCCCTCGAAGGGAGCATCCCAGCAGCTGCCCTCGGCGTGCTCGGAAGCACCGCCCACCCAAAAGCCAGCGGCCTTGAGGTCATCGAGCGCACGGGCAATATTGGGAACCTGTGCGATAGGCAGGTGCATGACAGCACCGGCAGAAGTCTTGTAGCTGCCAACGGTCACACCGGCGGCGCGCTTGTTGGCAATGATGACACCGGCCGCGCCCACGACCTCGGCAGAGCGCACGATGGCACCAAAGTTGCCGTCGTCGGTCACATGGTCGAGCACGACGACAAGCGCCGGACCGTCGCCCGCGCGGTCGAGGATATCGGCAACGTCAGCGTAAGGGAAGTTACCAACCTCAAGCGCAATGCCCTGGTGAGCGCCATGGCTCGACAGTGCATCGAGCTGCGCGCGCGGCACATACTTAATGCGGACGCCCGCGGCGTTGAGGTCATCGACCAGACGAGACAGGGCGGCATCGCGCTCCCCGCCCTCAGCAATGAGTGCGCACTTGACGGGAAAGCCGGTACGCAGCGCCTCGGCGGCGGCACGACGACCTTCGATAAACTCGCCCTTGGGAGCCTGAACGTTGTCGCGGTTGCGATCGCGCTGCGGACGCGCAGCCTGGGCTTGGGAGCGCTCGCGCTGGCCCTTGGGAGTGGCAGCGCGGTCGTTACGGCGAATCGGACGCGAGCCAGAAGCAGCCTGCTTGCCTCCACGCGGTGCGCGCTTGCGATTGTCGGCCATAAAGCGACCTCCTAAATACAACTATCAAACGAAACAAAATAAACGACCGCCCATGAATATTAATTCGGGCGGTCGGTACGGGTTTTCCAAGTGCCCGAGATTGCCGTGAAAGAGGAGCGACGCGTACTTGAGTACGCGAGCGACGGTTTGAACGGCAAGGTCGGGTGCTTGGGAAACCCGCGGGGATTAGAGAGATTTGATACGAGTGCCGGCGGCGGTATCTTCAATCGTCAGGCCCAGGTCCTTGAGCTGGTCGCGGATGGCGTCGGCCAGATCCCAGTTCTTGGCGGCGCGGGCCTCGGCGCGGGCCTCGAGAATCTTGGCAGCGGCCTCGTCCACGTCGTCACCCGTGTAGGCGACCAGGCCGGCGGCGACGCCTAGCAGCCCCAGCGGCAGCTCGACCTTGGGCTCGGGGAGCTCAACGCCAAACGTATCGAGCAACTCGACCAGCGTATCGGCGGCAGCCAGGACTGCGGCCTTGTCGGCAGCATCGCCCGCCTGCTCCAGGTACTGGTTGCACTCGGTCACAAAGCCAAAGACGGCACCCATGGCACCGGCGGTGTTAAAGTCGTCGTCCATGCACTCCTTGAAGGCGGCACGGGTCTCGGCGGCCTTGGCGGCAAACGCCTCGGATGCTGCCTCATCGGCATCGGCCGTCGCATGGTTCGCGGCCCAACGCAGGTTCTCGACCGTACCGGCGATACGCGTGAGCGAGTTCTCGGCACCCTCCAGGCGCTCCCAGGAGAAGTCGAGCGGCGAGCGATAGCTCGTCTGCAGCATCAGCAGGCGCAGGGCGGCAGCGGAGTGCTGCTCGAGCACCTCGGCCAGCGTAAAGAAGTTGCCGAGCGACTTGGACATCTTCTCGCCGTCTACCAGCAGCATGCCCGTGTGCATCCAGGTGTTGGAGAAGCCCTGGTGCCAGGCGCAGGTGGCCTGGGCGCACTCGTTCTCGTGATGCGGGAAGGCAAGGTCGGAGCCACCGCCGTGGATGTCAATCGGGGTGCCCAGGTAGCGATGGACCATCGCGGAGCACTCGGTGTGCCAGCCCGGGCGACCCTTGCCCCACGGGGAGTCCCACATGGGCTCGCCCGGCTTGGCCGCCTTCCAGAGGGCGAAGTCCAGAGGGTCGTCCTTCTCCTCGTTCTCCTCGATGCGTGCGCCAACCATAAGGTCGTCGATGTTGCGGCCCGAGACCTGACCATAGTTGGGATCGCTGCGCACGGCAAAGTACACATCGCCGTTATCGGCTGCGTAAGCGTGGCCCTGCTCGATAAGCGTCTTGATCATGGCGATCATGGGGCCGATCTCCTTGGTGGCGCGGGGGCGCACATCGGGATCGAGCACGTTGGCGGCGCGCATGACGCCGATGAACTTGTCGGAGAACTCCGTCGCGACCTCGGCGGCAGTGCGGCCCTGCTCGTTGGCGCGCTTGATGATCTTGTCATCGACATCGGTGAGGTTCTGGGCGAACGTGACCTCGTAGCCGCTCGCGATGAGCCAGCGACGAATCACGTCAAAGCTGATGAACGTGCGGGCATTGCCGATGTGGATGTTGTCGTAGACCGTGGGGCCGCACACGTACATGCGGACCTTGCCGGACTCGATGGGCTGGAACTCTTCCTTTTTATGGGTAGCGCTGTTGTAGATACGCATTCGTTACTCCTTAACGGTTTTCTGTAGCAGGCAGACGGCCCAGGCGCCGATTCCCTCGCCCTGGCCTTCCCAACCGAGCTTTTCGGTCGTGGTGGCGGCGACGCCCACGTTTTCGACGTCAACGCCCAGGGCATGGGCAAGGTTGGCGCGCATGGCATCGCGGTGCGGGGTGATCTTGGGTTGCTGACAGGCAATGGTGCAGTCGGCATCGACAAACTCAAAGCCCAGCTCGCGCGCATAGTCCATCACGCGAGCGAGCAGCACCATCGAATCGGCACCCTCGTAGGCGGGATCGGTGTCGGGGAATAGCTTGCCGATGTCTCCCCCGCGGCAGGCGCCCAGAATGGCGTCGGCCAAGGCGTGCGCGAGCACATCGGCATCCGAGTGGCCCAGCAGGCCGCGCTCGTAGGGAATGTCGACCCCGCCGATGATACATCGACGCCCCTCCACCAAACGGTGGACGTCGTAGCCATGGCCAATGCGCAGGTTACTGAACATAGGGAAGGTCCTCTCCCTCGGCCATGCGGCCAAGCAGAATCGCGGTTACGGGACGCAGATCCTCGGGCACCGTCACCTTAAGGTTATCGCGCGGGCTCTGGACGCAGCGGACGCGCCCACCCATGCGCTCGACCAGCGACGAATCATCGGTGCCGATAAAGCCCTCGGCAATGGCTGCAGCGTGGGCGCGCTTCATGGCGTCGACACTAAAGATCTGCGGCGTCTGCGCGGCCCAATAGAGCTCGCGCGGCGGCGTCTCGACGATATTATCGCCGTCGACGATTTTGAGCGTGTCGATCGCGGGTTGACCGCACACGACACCGTCGAGCGAGCGGTCGCCCACAAGCACGTCGATCGCATGATCGATGGCCTCGGTCGTGATGAGCGGACGAGCGCCATCGTGAATGGCGACGTATTCAAAGCCCGCCGGAACCGCATGCACGCCGGCACGGGTGGAATCCTGACGGGTATCGCCGGCATCGGCAAAGCTGATGGGCGTGTCATAGTCAAACGGGTCGATGGCCAGGCGGCGCATCTCGGCACGGCGCTCGGCAGGACACACCACCACAATGTGGCCGACCTTGTCGCTACGATCGAACGCGCGGATGGACCAGCTCATAAGCGGACGGCCCGCTACATTGACGAGCTGCTTGCCACCGGGGTTACCAAAGCGCTGACCGCTGCCACCGGCAACGACCACGGCGCACACGGGCGCCATTATGCGTTCCCCTGTTTGGTGCCCTTCATGCGGTACAGCGAGTCCGCAAGAATGGCAGGGTTGTTGACGCCAAAGTCGCCCAGGCGCTCCGGGTCCTCGCTGATGTCATCCATGAGCTCCTGCAGCGAGCCATACTCGTCGACGATCTTCTCGGCCACGCCGTCGCGCACGACGGACACGCGCGAAAGCGTGCGCAGGCCCAGCGGCGTCATGACGGAGTCCTCGTCCAGGTCGTCATAGCCCAGAACTGCCGCCACGTGTTGCGGGTCGGACAGGTCCTTAGGCGTCATGCGAGCGAGCTCTGCACGAATCTTCTCGGCATTAGCCTCGGAAGAATCACTTGCGTAGTCGCGGATCATCAGGTCGTATTCGGTATCCATGCTGGAGCCCGCGAGCTGCTCGAGCTGCATCTGCACGAGCTTGCCCTGGTTACCCAGCTTGACAATGCAATCCTTAAGCTCGGTCTTTGCCTGCTGCATGATCTCGAAGCTCGAGAAAATACCGGTAATGTCGGCGAGCGTAACGTAGTCGTCGAGCTCGAGGGCCGTCAGACGCAGCAGGGAGCGATCGAGCGACTGACGAGTAGTCTGAAGCGTGGCGACGAGCTGGTTGACCGAGCTCATGATGGTGGTGACGGGCTGGATCTCGTAGCTCTTGCCGTGGACGTACACATTGACGACGGCGCGACGGGCCGAGACCGAGATCACGATGGCGTCCGTGAGCACCGACATGCGAGCGGCGGTGCGGTGACGCATGCCCGTCTCGCTCGTGGCGAGCGAGGGGTCGGGATTGAGGTGGAAGTTGGCGCGCAGGATCTGGGTGAGGTCGCCGTCGATGACGATGGCACCGTCCATCTTGGAGAGCTCGAACAGACGGTTCGAGGTGAACGAAATGTTGAGCGGGAAGCCGTCGTTACCGGCAGCAAGCACGTTTTCGGTGTCGCCGACGCAGATAAGGGCACCCAGGTGACCGGCGATGATCATGTCGAGGGCGGTGCGGATCGGCTGGCCAGGTGCCGTCAGGCGAATGGCCTGTTCCATACGCTTTTGCAGCTCGTTCTTATCCAAGGCATCGCTCCCATCGTATACGCTCCATAAACGCTAAATAGTTTCTCACGGTTTGTCCCCGCGGCGCTTGCGAAATCCGATGCTTACAGAATGAGCGAACACAGCTGAGAGCCCAACCCAAATGGGCTGCTTATGTGGTAGCATCGGGATTCACATGAATGAGGGAGTAGTCGCGTGACCGGATTCGCCTCCGGTGGCGCGGCAAGTCAACATACTGGCCGAAACGGTCTGGCTTGCCTTAATGAACGAGACTCGTGGCTGTGCGCGCAACGCGTACGCCACGGGTCTTTTTTGTTACTCCCCCAAGAGGTACACGCGGGCCCGCCCGCAGAGAGGGAGCCAGACTATGGGACTCGCAGAGCTCGTGTTGCTCGCCGTTGGCCTTTCGATGGACGCCTTTGCCGTTTCCATCTGCAAGGGCCTCGGCATGAAAAAGATCAACCTTAAAGTCGCCGTGGTGCTTGGCCTGTTCTTTGGCGGCTTTCAGGCCGGCATGCCCGTAATCGGATGGGCGCTCGGCAGCCAATTCATGGGCTTCATCGGACCCATCGACCATTGGATCGCCTTTATCCTTTTGGCCTTCATCGGCGGCAAAATGCTGTGGGAAGCCTTTACCGAAGACGAGGATGAAGGCGACGGCAAGGATGCCGAAAAAATCGACCTGGGCGAATACCTGATCCTCGCCATTGCCACCTCAATCGACGCCCTGGCCGTGGGCATCTCATTTGCGGCGCTCTCGGTTTACATCGTTCCCGCTGTATCGCTTATCGGCGTCACAACGTTTATCTTCTCCGTTGCCGGCGTAGCGATCGGCCACACCTTTGGCGCGCGCTACGAAAAGCCCGCCACCATCGTGGGCGGCGTCGTGCTCATCCTCATCGGCCTCAAGATTTTGCTGGAGCACCTGGGGATTTTGGTGCTGTAAAACACCCTTCAAAACTAGACGTCCGGATGAGGCCTCATGCAGAGTTTTGCATGAGGCCTTTTCGTGCAGACTTTTGCATGTCATACTGATATGCAAAGTCTGCACGTTAGGAGATCACCGTGGATACCCTTCCCATCACCACACCGCGCCAAGCTGGCATCTACGTGCGTCGGGCGCGCGAGGCGCAAGGGATCACCCGTGCGACCCTCGCTAAAAAAGCCGGTGTTTCGGAGCGCCTGCTCGCATCGCTCGAGCTAGGAGACGCCACCGGCATTCGACTCGACAAGTTGCTGACCGTCTTTAACGCACTCGGCATAGGTCTCTTCGCGCAAAGCGATAACGACTCCATCGCATCGCCCTCCGAACATCCGACGACGATAGTGAACCTCCCTATCGCGAACTCGAATACCCTGCCAAAGCCAAGCGTAGGCAGACGGCCCACTCGACAAGGAACGCCATCTTCCTATGGTGCCTTGCTGACCCAAATCGCAGCCGAGCAAGGCCTTTCCGGCACTTCAAACCTCTCCTTTGGCTGCAAGGTTGTGAAATAAATGGCAGAGATAGAGCTCGCGACCCTCATTTGTGGCGAAATCGCCGGCACTCTCCGGCAAGACGAGCATGGACTCTGCAGTTTTGCATACGCCCCAACCTATCGCGGAGCACCATTATCGCTAACAATGCCGCTTTCCAATCGCACGTATGGCCATAACATCGTCCGCCCGTTCCTATTTGGCCTTTTGCCCGACAGTCAAGAGCAGCGTCGCGCTATTGCCACCGAGCATGATGTTGCATCCAACAACCCCGTCGCCCTCTTGTGCCATATCGGTCTTGACTGCGCGGGGGCCGTTCAGTTTTGTCGAGCCGATCAATTAGACGCCGCCCGCGGCAGGGTCTCGGCATACCGCCCGCTTACCAATTCTCAAATCGCTCACAAGCTCAAAGCAATTCGCGATGACGAAAGAGAGACATGGATGGGCTCCAACGAAAGCTGGTCCCTGGGCGGCAATCAAGGCAAATTTGCACTAGCTTGGCATGATGGCCAATGGTGCGAATGTCTAGGGTCATCCCCCACTACCCATATCTTCAAAAATGGTGTCGTTGGGTTCAAACATCAGGCCTTAAACGAATTCGTCTGCATGAAAACGGCTCGGCGTGTTGGCATTCCAACTGCCAACGTCTCCTATTACACATTTGAAGACGAAGCCGCGCTCGTCGTTGAACGGTACGACAGAATGGTCAATAGCAGCGGAAATATCGAAAGGCTGCATCAGGAGGACTTTTGCCAGGCGCTCGGTGTATTGCCAAGCCAGAAATACACCGCCGACGGAGGACCAACTACACGAGACATCCAAGAACGACTAGTTAACACAGTCCCCCACCACATGAATCTTGTGCTTTTTACCTATATGTTGTTCTATAACGCCATTATCGGAGCGCCTGACGCACACGCTAAAAACTACTCGCTCATCCTTGGCAAAGGCACAAACGCGGCGCTCGCACCCATGTACGATGTCGCGTCGGGTTTGGCATATGAGCGTATGCGCCGCCGAGCGCGCCTTGCCATGAGCGTTGGCGGCGAAAATCGTGTGGGGCGCATCGGTCCAGGCGCTATCCGCCGATACCACGGTAAGGGCGACCCCGCGCTGGAGGCGGCGCTCACCAATGCCGGGCTATCCGAGAAGTTTTGCTTTGCGACCATGATGGACCTCGCCTACGAGGTACCCGTTTGCATGGAAGAGGTCATGGACGAATACGCCGACCTGCCCGGCATGGCGGACCTGCGCGAGCATATGCTCGGCCCCGTCCGTGAAAACTGCCAGCGCACCCTCGACCTCATCAAGGCGGATATGGGCTAGGTGGCCGCAAATTCCCATTTCCCGAAAGAAGAGAGGGGGCACCCATCGCAAAAGCTCGGGTGCCCCCTCTCATAATGTCATTTGCAATCCGCTAGCACGTGGCTCGGACTGCTGCTAGCGCAACCTTTACGCAGCGAGGCGCTTGAGGACGTCGATGAGCAGCTCGTAGAAGCGCTCAGCAGAAGCGAGTTCCATGCTCTCGTCCGGGGTATGGACATCGGAGAGCGTCGGGCCCACGGCGATGGCGTCCAGGCCGTGCAGGGCCTCGGCAAACAGGCCGCACTCAAGGCCGGCGTGAATGGACTCGATACGCAGCTCGGAGCCAAAGAGCTCGCGATAGCTCTCGACAAAGACGTCGCGGACCGGCGAATGCTCGGCATAGCTCCAGCCGGGATACTCGAACTCAAACTTGGCGTCGAAGCCCAGGACATCGGCCAGCGTCTGCAGGCGGTCCTTGAACTCGTTCTGCAGCGAAGTGATCGAGGAGCGCGGGGACAGCATGATCTTGACCTGGTCGTCAGAGGTGGCAACCACACCGATGTTGGAGGAAACCTCGACGGAGCCGTCGGTGGCGACGTTGCGGCGAATCACGCCGTTAGGGGCAAGACGCAGGGCGCGGATGAGGGCAAGCGCGGACTTCTGGTCCATGGCCTCGACCTCGGCGTCGTCGGCAATCTCGACGGTGCAGGTAAAGCCGGGGTCGAAGACCTCGAGCTCGGCAGTGACGTCGGCGATGATGCCCTTTGCGATCTCGGCCGCTGCCTCGGCGGCAGCGTGGTCGGCGTAAACCAGAACAGCCTTGCACTCACGGTTGATGGCGTTGTCCTTAGTGCCGCCGTTAAAGCTGACGATGGCGGGCTCGCCGGCGACCATCAGGCGGTCGATGATGCGGGCCATGATGAGGTTGCCGTTGCCGCGTTCCAGGTTGATGTCGGCGCCGGAGTGACCACCCAGCAGGCCGGAGATCTCGAGCGTAAGGGTGCTGCCGGTCTTGTGCTCGCGCACGATCGGGCAGGTGTAGGTAACGACGACACCGCCGGCGCAGCTGACGGTGGCCACGCCCTCCTCCTCGGAATCGAGGTTGATCATGGTGCGGGCGCTAATCTGGGACTTGTCGAGCGTCTCGGCGCCGACCAGGCCAGTCTCCTCGTCGGTGGTGAATACGCACTCGAGGGCGGGGTGAACGATCGAATCGTCATCGAGAACAGTGAGCATCAGAGCGACAGCGATGCCGTTGTCGGCGCCCAGGGTGGTGCCGTTAGCGGTGAGGACGCCGTCCTTGACGACCAGGTCGATACCGTCGGTCGCAAAGTCGTGCTCAACGGAACCCAACTTGTCGCAAACCATATCGATGTGCCCCTGCAGCATCACGGTCGGGGCATTCTCGGCGCCGGCAGATGCGGGCTTGCGAATGATGACGTTGTAGACCTCGTCCTGATACACGTCGAGGCCGCGCTCCTTGGCAAACGCAACCAGGAAATCGCTGATGCCCTTCTCGTTGCCAGACCCACGGGGGATCGCGCTGATCTCCTCAAAGAAATGGAACAGCTGGGCGGGCTCGTAGCCAGTAATCTTGTAGTCCATGGTGCCTCCTTGGCGCAACTGGTTAGACAGTAAGACATGCGACTTGTATATTCCCAGACTTTGCGTGCATAAACCAGTCGAAAACGCCGAGCGCCCTCGCATCATCGGCTAACGGCGGACCGCATAGCGTAACGGTCACAACTTCGCAGCTCTACAAATCGAGGCGCCCTTGCCAGAGCGCCTCGATTGCACAGATCAAATTGTCACCACACCCTACAGCGCGCCGGAACCGGCTTGCATCATGCCGCCGGGGCCCGAGCTCACGCCACTGCTCACAGGCGCGGCGTTTCCGGTGTGCGGCGCCGCCGGAGCGGTATCGCCCCCGAGTGCACCCGCCGGACGCGGCGCCGGAATCTCACCCGTGCCGTGGCTAAAGACAAACTTGCCATCGGCCACGTCGCACAGGACGGTATCGCCCTCGCCCCACTCGCCGGCCAGAAGCTCCTCGGACAGCGGGTCCTCGATGAGCTTTTGGATGGCACGACGCAGCGGACGCGCGCCGTTGGTAAGGTCGGTACCCTCGGCCACGATCTTGTCATAGGCCGCATCGGTGAGCTTGATGTTCATGCCGTTGGCAATCAAACGCTGACGCAGGTCGTCCACCAGCAGGTGCGCGATCTTGGTGAGATTCTCACCCGAGAGCTTCTGGAACACCACGATGTCATCGATACGGTTGAGCAGCTCGGGGCGGAACAGGCGCTTGAGCTCGCCCATCGCACGACCCTTGATCTCGCTCGACGTGAGACCCTGCTCACCGGTGGTGCCAAAGCCCACGCTCGCATCCTGCGCAATCTCGCGGGCGCCCACGTTGGACGTCATGATGATCACGGTGTTGCGGAAGTCGACCGTCTTGCCCTGGCTATCGGTCAGGCGGCCCTCCTCCAGCACCTGCAACAAAATGTTGAAGATGTCGGGGTGCGCCTTCTCGATCTCGTCGAACAGCACGACCGAGTACGGGTGACGACGAACGGCCTTGGTGAGCTGGCCGCCCTCGTCGTGACCGACGTAACCCGGAGGGCTACCGATGAGCTTGGAGACCTCGAACTCGCTACCGAACTCGGACATGTCGAAGCTGATGAGCGCATCCTTGCTACCAAAGAGATACTCGGCGAGCGTCTTGGCGAGCTCGGTCTTGCCCGTGCCGGTGGGACCCAGGAAGATAAAGCTGCCGCCGGGACGACGCGGGTCCTTGAGCGGCGAGCGGCTGCGGCGCACGGCCTTGGCAACGGCCTCGACGGCCTCGTCCTGACCGATGATGCGCGTCTTGAGCACGCTTTCGGCCTGCAGCAGGCGACGGCTCTCGCTCTCGGTAAGCGAGGACACCGGTACGCCCGAAGTCACGGACACGATATCGGCGATCTGACTCACATCGATGGTGAGCGGGCTGGCGTCGAGCTCGGCGGTCCAGGCGGCCTTGGCTTCGGCGAGTTCAATCTCAGCGGCCTTCTGCTGCTCGGTGATCTCGGCGGCCTTGTTCATGTCATCGCTCTCGGTGGCCTCCTGCGCGGCGGCCTTGAGCTCCTCTATGCGATGCTCGGCCTCGCGCACCGGCTCGGGCGCGCGATTCGCGGCGATGCGAGCGCGGGCACCGGCCTCGTCAATGAGGTCGATGGCCTTATCGGGCAGGAAGCGATCCTGGATGTAGCGGTTGGAAAGGTTCGCGGCGGCCTCGATAGCACCCTGCGTATAGCGCACATGGTGGTGCTCCTCGTAGCGCGGCTTGAGCGCGGTCAGGATCTTGACCGTGTCCTCGACGCTCGGCTCCTCGACATCGATGGTCTGGAAGCGACGCTCGAAGGCCGGGTCCTTGGTGAGGTACTTGCGGAATTCCTCGGCCGTGGTGGCGCCGATAATCTGGAAGGCACCGCGCGCGAGCACGGGCTTGAGCATAGAGCTCGCGTCGATGGAGCCCTCAGCAGAACCGGCACCGATGATGGTGTGCATCTCGTCGATAAACAGGATGACGTCGTCGGCTTCGGTCGCCTCCTGGATCACGTTCTTGAGGCGCTCCTCAAACTCGCCGCGATACTTGGCACCCGCCACGAGGCCCGGCAGGTCGAGCGTCCAGATGTTCTGGTTCATGAGGTTCTCGGGCACGTTGCCGGCTGCAATCTGCTGAGCCAGGCCCTCGACGATGGCCGTCTTGCCCACGCCGGGGTCGCCCAGAATGAGCGGGTTGTTCTTGGTGCGGCGCGAAAGAATTTCCATCATACGCTGGACTTCCTTTTCGCGACCAATTACAGGGTCGAGCTCGCCGTCGCGCGCCTTCTGCGTGAGGTTGGTCGCGAACTGCTTAAGCGTATCGGTGCCACTCCCCTTTTGCTGAGAGGCGTCCGAGCCGCTAAAGAACGGCAGGCCCGCACCGGGACGCCCGGCACCGGCGCCGGCGAGCGGACGCTTCTTGTCCTGGTCCTTGGCAGTGAGTTTCTCGATAGCCTTTTTGATAGAGGCGGACGACACACCCAGGCGCATGAGGATGTCCATGGCCATGCCGTTGCCCTCTTCGACGATGCCGATCAGCAAGTGCTCGGTCGACACGTAGGTCTGGTTATTCTCACGCGCCACGCGGAATGAACGCTCCATAACGCTAATGACGAGCGGCGTAAAGGCGAGCTTAGCCGCCTCGGTCTCCTCACTGGGCTCGGGAACCGTGGTCTGGACCTCCTTGAGGGTGTCCATGATGTCGTCGTAGGAGATATCAAGCGAGCGCAGTGCCTCGGCGGCAATGCCCTCGTCCTCCTTGGCAAGCGCGAGCAGCAGGTGCTCGGTGCCCACCTTATTTGAATGAAGATCGAGCGCCTCCTGTTTGGCCATCGACATGACCTTGCGCGCTCGATCGGTAAATCTATCTAACATGCTCGTTTCCTTACATGAGTTCATCGAAATCAAAACGCCCGCCCGTCGGCGGCGCTTTTGTCTCTTTACCCACAGGTTGTCTATGTTAACAGCTGGAGGAATATCTATAAACCCGGCTCACATGAATGCAGGTTATGACCGCATCGCGGGACTCACCGCGCGATGCGCGACAGGCGCCCCGCAAGAGAAACCCTAGGCGTCTTTCACCACGTCGGGACTCGTCGCACGCGATGCGCGATAGGCATCGGCCTCCTTGGAGACGCGTTCGAGCAGCTCGGATGTATCGACGCCCTCGACTTGCGCGACCGTTTCCACCGTCTGCATGGCGACCGCCCTCAGGTACGCGCACGCGCTGTCCCCCAGCTGCTCGAGGTCTATCTCCTCGCCGCCCTCCCGGGCAAAGCCGACCGCCATCACAAAGTCCATGATGCCCGAGACCAGAAAGCCCACCGCAAAGCTCGAATCCGCCTTGAGCTCTTCTCCGTCGGGGTGGACGATCTCTCTCACGCGGTCGATGATGATCGTATGGATGCCCTGCACGACCTGCTCGGCGGCACCCGCCCTCATGGTGATGACGATGCGCCGCAGCAGGCAGCGGACGTCGCGCCGGTCGAACGCCGAAAGGTCGCCCTCGCTCGAAAAATGCCAGAGGGCATCGGTGATGAGCTCGTTATCCTGCAGCAGCTGGGCTATGGCGATGGCGACGAGTTCATCGAAATCGTGAAAATAGTAGTAAAACGTTCCGCGATTGCACCGGGCGGCGCGGGTCACCTCGCCAACCGACAGCTCGAAGATGCTGTTGTTCTCGATGAGCTCCCAAAACGCCTCGATGATACGGGTGCGTGCATCGGGCGCATCGGCGTCCTTACGCGGTCTCGCCATGCGCCTCACCGCACCCCTGCGCCTTGGCGTTCATGATGAGCATCTGAAGACGGTTCTCCACGTTGGCGAAGCTCACGTCGGGATCGTAGTCGAGCGGCAGGAACTGCGCCGTGGGATACTGCTCCTTGAGCGCATGGATGAGCCCGCGCCCCACGACATGGTTGGGCAGACA
>CAJMOL010000006.1 GCA_905215095.1 uncultured bacterium
GTCGGCCTTCACGGCCTCGGCAGCAGCGCCGGCGGCAACGCTCTTGGCGTCAGCCTTGCCCTGGAAGGCATCGTTGAGCTTGGCGGCCTTCTCGGCGTTCTTGGCGGCGAGCTCCTCCTGGGAGATCTCGGCCTCCTCGGCGCACTTCTGGGCGTCATAGGCACGGAAGAACGGGTAGTACAGAACGAAGTCGACGACCAGGATAAGGGCGAGCATCACAAAAGCGAGCGGCTGGAAGCCCAGGCCCATGATGGTGCCGATGGGGCCGGGGACGGTCCAAGGCAGGGTGTACATAAAGCCGTTCATGCCCAAGAAGTCGATAAAGATCTTGAGGATCCAGATGTTGGCGATCGGGGCAAAGACAAACGGGACAAAGAAGACGGGGTTGAGCACGATGGGCGCGGCGAACAGCAGCGGCTCGTTGACGGCAAAGCAGACGGGGACGATGGCGGCCTTACCGACGGCGCGCATCTCCTGAGACTTGGCCAGGAAGCAGAACATAAAGACCAGGACGAGCGTGGCGCCGGTGCCGCCCATGCAGACGACGAAGTACTGGGCACCCTGGGTCAGGACAGCGGAAGCGTGCTGGCCGGCCTGGAACGCAGCCAGGTTGTCGGTCATGTTGGCAACGAGGGCGGCGGCGATGGCGGGCTCGACGATCGAGGGGCCGTGGACGCCGACGAACCAGAAGAGGCTCATGGCGCCGTAAATTACAGCGAGGCCAATATAGCCGTCGGCAGCGGTGAACAGGGGCTGGAACACCTGGATGACGCCCTGGGCAAAGCAGAAGCCAAAGGCAGCGCGGAAGACGATGTCACAGACCCAAAAGACGGTGATGCAGACGGAGAAGGGGATGATGTCCTTAAAGGTCTGCGAGATGTTGGGCGGGACCTGCTCGGGCATCTTGACGGTGATGTTGCGCTTAATGAAGAACTTGTAGATGATGCCGGTCACAAACGCAGCGATGAAAGCAGTCAGCAGGCCCTTGGAACCAAGGTAGGTGGTGTTGAAACCACTGGCAGCGTCCGTGGCGATGGTGTCGCTCGAAAGGAGCAAGAAGCCGATGATAGCTGCGCACATGCACGAGATGAAGTTGATCTGGTTGTTCTTGGGCAGATCGCGGTTCTGAGCGTCGGCGAAGTGCTTGGCCGTGGTGGCGGCGCAGGCGATGGCCAGGATGCCCATGGAGTAGTTGTAGCACTTCCACAGGGCGTTGTTGATGTCATCGGGCCAGTAGAAACCCCAGATGTTGGGGACCGAGGCTACCAGGCAAAAGATGGACGAGAAGATGATGATGGGGATGACGGAGATAAAGCCGTCGCGGATCGCCTTGAGGTACTTGTTGCGGGCGATCGCGTTGAAAAAGGGCTGGCCCTTTTCGATGATGGCGATAAGTTGCTCCATGCAATGCTCCTAAGAGTCGGTGGGTTAACAACGATGGTAGCTTTTGGCGTTCGGTTGCCAAAATGTTGACGTTGCCATTTTGCGACACAAAAAAAGACGCGAACCGGTGGTTCCTGTGCCTGCGAACCGTCGATTCCTTACGCGTAAACGTTTGAGCCGCCCGGTGGCTCTGTGTTTGCGCAATGGCAACGTTAACATTTGGGTGCCAAAAGCCGTTTGGGGAAGCAAAAATGTCGGTGAACGGTAGGTTTTGGGTGGTGAGCGTATGGTGGGGGAGGCGTTGGATATACTTGAAGGCGCTAAAAATGACTGCGCAAGGTGCCGCCAATGGCATCGTTGACATAGAAAGATCGACCTATGGCCGCTGTTAAAAAATCGGTATCCGTTAAGGATGTGGCGCGTCTCGCGGGCGTCTCGGAGCAGACGGTCTCGCGCACCGTGCACGATTCGCCCAGCGTGCGCCCCGAGACCAAGGAACGCGTGCGTGCCGCCATGCGCGAGCTGGGGTATCGCCCCAATTTTGCCGGTCGATCGCTGCGCCGTGGCAAGTTTAAGACCGTCGGCGTCGCCATGTTCAACATTACCGGCACCGGCAACCTCGACCGTATGGAGGGCTTTGCCGCCGCGGCCGACAAACACGGCTATGCCATCACCCTCACTAAAGTAGACGGGCATCCGTATACCCTCGAGAGCGCATCGTCGCGTATGAGCGCACTGCCGGTGGACGGTATGGTCGTGATTATGAATCGCATGCCGGCGGACTTTGGCACCTTCGAGCCGCTACCTGGCATGCAGACGGTGCTCGTTACCATGCTGGAGCACCCGCTCTGTTCAACGGTCGATAACGACCAGTTCGATTGCTCGCGCCAGGTGGTCGAGTATTTGCTGGGGAGGGGGCACAAGACTGTGCACTTTATCTCATGCCCCGAGCGCTCGCTTTCGGGCATGCGGCGCGAGGAAGGCTGGCGTGAGACATTGCGTGCGCATGGCATTGAGCCCCCGCAGCTCGTGCGCGGCGACTGGACGGCACAGAGCGGGTATGCCGCAGGCCAGGCTCTGGCGGATGATCCGACCTGCACGGCCATTTATGCCTCCAACGATGCCATGGCATATGGCTGTATCCGTGGGCTCGAGTCGCGCGGGAAGTGCGTGCCCCAGGACGTGAGCGTGGCGGGTGTTGACGATAGTCTGGGCGATATCGTGCCCGACCGTCGCCTGACCACGGTGCGCTTTGACAACAAGCGCGTCGGCATGTGGGCGGTCGACAAGATTGCCGGCGCCGAGGGCGTTGAACCCGGTGTGGAGCACATGCTGTTTCCGGGCGTGCTCGTCGAGGGCGATACGGTGCGCGATGTGCGCTAGGGCGCGGGTCTGTTTGGGTTGCCGCTAATTGTGTTCGATATTGTTCAGATTGGTTTAAAAACCGTTCACGGGTGAAAAGTGACCGTTCATAGTTCGAAATTACGTTTTGCGCTGTTCTTTTTTGTTTGAATGTTAATGTTTCTGTCATACAGAACGCAGCGCGTATGCCCGGACGCGATGCTCTCCATTGGTTCATATGTGAAAGGAACGCAATATGGCAACCAAAGAAGAAATCTCGATGGTTGGATTCGAGATTGTCGCATACGCAGGTGACGCCCAGACCGATCTGCTTGCAGCGCTCGATGCTGCTCGCGAGGGTGACTTTGAGAAGGCCGAGCAGCTGCACAAGGATGCCAGCGATGCGCTCATCGGTGCCCACGACACGCAGACCAAGCTGCTTTCGCAGGAGGCCGGCGGTGGCGAGATGGAGATGACCTTCATCATGGCTCACGCTCAGGACACTCTCATGACCACTATGATCCTGGAGAAGCAGACCCGCTTTACCATCGATGCCTACAAGCGCATCGCCGAGCTCGAGGCCAAGCTCGCCTAACGAGCCCTCACAACCAAGTCCCCTTCCAAAAGCTCTGCCGCTACCCGCGGCAGGGCTTTTTCTGTCCTCCTCCAAGTTGCGGTGAAATAGGGACTGAATAGGGGCCGACGGGCGCAAAACAATCCCTATTCCACCGCAACTCATCCGGAGATAGTCATTGGGGACAGTCTTGGTGCGCTCTGTTCGTCTTCCCGTTCGTTTTTTGCTCGGTGGGTATACTTCCTTTCGCATTAAGCCCCGGACTGAGGAGGTATCCAAATGCCGGATAACGGGTCAATACAAAAAAGAGACGCGCACGAGATGGCTCATGGGCGTCCTGTCCAGATAACCGAGCACACGGCGGTAACCGAGCTGCAGCCCAGTCTGTCCGATGTCGTGTGCGCAAACAAAAAGCTGCAGATTGGCTTTATCGTTGCGCTCGTGGTCCTGGCGCTGCTGTCGGGCTTTGTAGCTCGTCCGCATTTCGCCGATACCAAAACTTGGGACTCCACCATCGAGGTCATCGACCAAAAGAAGGGTAACGTACTGGCGCTCACGACCTCGTGCGTTGCCCTGTCTGCGGGTATCACTGCGCTGCCGGGCGATACGGGAACGCCAGTCGCCGAGCAGCTCGCGCAGCTTTCAGGCAACCTTGGTATCGTGCTTGCCGTGCTCTACCTCGAGAAATACCTGCTAACCATTTTGTGGTCGGTTGGCTTGGGCATCTTAATCCCGTTTGCGTTGGGGCTCTTTGCGGTGTCGCTCGGCATTCACGGGCGCTGGAGCACGAGCGCTGTCCTGCGCCGTGTGGCGACGCGCGTGCTGGTGGTCGCCATAATTGGCATGGCGTTGGTGCCTGCAAGCGTTTGGGTGTCGCAGAAGGTCGATGAAACGTATCGCGTAAGTATTGAGCAAGCTGAGCAAAAGGCTGCGGACGCTGCGGACGCGGCCGACACCACGGACAAGTCAGCCGAGACCAGCTCAAAATCGAACAAGAAAAAATCCGAGGCCACGGAGTCCAAAAACGTGCTCGAGCAGCTGACCGATGGGGCGTCGAGCCTTGTTACGTCGGTGACCAGCGGTGCCAAGCAGATGACCGACGAGATCGTGCAGCAGGTGACCGACCTCATCGAAGGCGTCATCGTGATGATCGTGACTTCGTGCGTTATCCCGCTGCTGGTGCTCGTGGCGTTCCTGTGGCTGGGACACGTACTGCTAGGGATCGATATTTCCGGCCCGGCGAACTATTTGACGGGTCGTTTCTTGAGCGCTCCTTCCAAGCACGCCAAAAAGGGCGGGCAGTCCGAGTAGCTAAAACAGCTGTATATACCGGGGAATACCGCCGAAGGGCGGCCGAGACACGTTCTTGGCCGCCCTTTTGTTTGTTGAACACGTGGTCGCTACGTCCGCGCCCGGCTCAAACGGTCAGCAATCATCCGTGAACGATATTTGTTCAAAAAAGAACAAAGATAAACAAATAGTTGTTGCAGTTACTGTTCGAATGTGTTCAAATAAACATGAACAGTGAAGAACCGCACATTCAGATGCCCGGACCTGAACGCGATTCAACACTTCCAAACAGAAACTACGCACCTGCGTATCTCTCAAGGAGGATGTCATGAGGGTTGTAATCGCTTCCGATGCCGACGGTATGTCGATGAAGGAGTCTATCAAGGAGATGCTCATCGCCGACGGTCACGAGGTCGTCGACTATTCCGAGACCCCTGCCGCGGACTTTGTCGATTCCGCGACCGCCGTTGCCAAGGACCTGCTGGAGCACAAGGATTCCCAGGGCTTCGCATTCGATAAGTACGGCGTCGGCTCCTATATGGCCGCCGTCAAGATCAAGGGCATGGTCGTCGCCAACATTTCCGACGAGCGTTCTGCCTACATGACCCGCGAGCACAACGGCTCGCGCATGGTCACCATGGGCCCGGGCGTTGTGGGCACCGAGGTCGCCAAGAAGATCGCCCGCGAGTTCCTGCGTGCACAGTACGCCGGCGGCCGTCACCAGATCCGTGTCGACATGCTCAACAAGATGGCCTAACGAGAGCCACCGAGAACTCGAACTTCTACCTCAACTTGTGAATTCAGACGAAAGGACGTTCTGATGAAGAAGACCATCGCAATCGGTTGCGACCATATCGTTACGGACGAGAAGATCTATCTGGCCGACCGCCTGGAGCAGGCTGGTTACAAGGTGCTCGACTGCGGCACCTACAGCCACACCCGTACGCACTACCCCATCTACGGTAAGGCCGTGGGCGAGGCTGTTGCCAGCGGCAAGGCCGACTTTGGCGTGGCCCTTTGCGGCACCGGCATCGGCATCACCAACGCCGTCAACAAGGTTCCCGGCGCCCGCTGCGCCCTGGTCCGCGACATGACCTCTGCCCTGTATGCCCGTCGCGAGCTCAACGCCAACATCGTGGGCTTTGGCGGCAAGATTACCGGCGAGTTCCTGATGGCCGATATCATGCTTGCCTTCCTGGAGGAGCCCTACGAGAAGACCCCCGAGCACGATGCCCTGATCGCCAAGATCGATGCCTGCAATAAGGCCGACGCCGAGGCTCAGGCTGACCCGCACTTCTTTGACGAGTTCCTCGAGAAGTGGGACCGCGGCGAATACCACGATTAAGGGGTTCCGGCGTTCTACCGAACGCCGGACCGGCCGACGCTGCGAAGCCATCTGGCGGGCAATCTGCCGTTCAGCTTCGGCGGCATGACCAGAAGGTCAATGCCGCCTCGCTTCACGGCACCTTGCCTCGCCAGCTGACTTCTCGCTGACGTTGGGGGTACCTGTGGGGTTACCGCTGTTGTTGCGAAGCTTTCTGGTTCAGTAAGCTGCTCCGATAACACGTTTGCTTGCTGAGCTTGTGGGCTTCGTTTTGGCGGGACCCAGTATTCTGCAGCTTTTCAATTGACGGCTCGCGTTTCTGTGAGGGGGCGCGGGCCGGTTTTCTATCAGCCCTATTGACTTGGCGGGCTGTCATAAGAAAGGGAAGGCTCCTATGGAGTTTGTTCTTGATAACGGTTCTATCCGCGTAGCACTGAGCACGGCGGGCGGCTCGTTCACCTCAATTGTGGCCGACGGTCGCGAGTATCTGTGGCAGGGCGATCCTTCGGTCTGGTCGGGCCAGGCACCCATTTGCTTCCCGATCTGCGGCGGCCTTCGTGATGGTCGCGCAATGGCCATGGGCGGCCGCGAGGTAAAGCTCGCCCGTCACGGCTTTGCGCGCAAACAGGAGTGGAAGCTCGAGGAGCAGGGCGACAACATGGTTGCGCTGAGCCTAAGCTCTGCCGACCATGCCGAGTTGCTCGAGCAGTACCCGTATCCGTTTAAGATCGTTGCTCGCTACACGATTGATTCGGAAAAGGTGGTCGTGTCGTACGAGGTGACCAATGAGGGCACCGAGGACATGCCGTTCTTTGTGGGCGGTCATCCCGGCTTTAAGTGCCCGCTCGACGAGGGCGAGTCCTATGACGACTACGAGCTCCGTTTTGAGCAGCGTGAGGCCGCCGAGCTCTGTACTGCCGTTCCCTCGACGGGCCTGATTGATGTTGAGCATCGCAGCAAGAATCCCATGATCGGCCAGAACCTGCCGCTTACCCACGAACTCTTCGACTTCGCGGAGACCATCTTCGACGTGCTCGAGAGCCGCGTGGTTACGCTGACCAAGAAAACCGAGGACAAGGGCGTGCGCCTGACGTTCCCCGATATGCCGTACCTGATTGTATGGAGCAAGCCCGAGGGCGACTTTGTGGCAGTTGAGCCGTGGGGTGGTCTGTCCACCTGCTCCGATGAGGACGATGTTCTGGAGCACAAGCGTGGCTGCCTGGTGGCCAAGCCGGGGGAGACCGTTACCCGCGGCTTTGAGATCGAGATCCTTTAACGAGTTATCGTATGTTTGGGGCGGGTCATGCCGCCCCGGAACAGGAGTTCAACATGATTCTGACCGTTACCATGAACCCGTCGATTGATACGCGCTATCAGCTCGACAAGCTGATTATCGACGATGTTAACCGTGTGACGCCCGAAAAGACCGCTGGCGGCAAGGGCCTCAACGTGAGCCGTGTGCTGCTGCAGTTGGGCGACGATGTGCTCGCGACCGGTCTGCTCGGCGGTCACATGGGTGCCTATATGGCCGAGCTCATGGATGCCGATGGCGTCAAGAACGACTTTGTGCCCATCGCTGGCGAGACACGCATCTGCCTGAATATCCTGCACGAGGGCAACCAGACCGAGCTGCTGGAGAGCGGCCCGCAGATCGCCCCGGCCGAGCTCGAGGCCTTTACGGCCAAGTTTGCCGAGCTTGCAGCGAAGGCGGACGTTGTGACGCTTTCGGGCTCGCTGCCGCGCGGCGTCGATGCCGGCTACTATGCCGAGCTCGTCAAGATCGCTGAGGAGGCGGGCGCCAAGGTGCTGCTCGATACCTCGGGTGCATCGCTGGAGGCCGCGCTTGAGTCCGACGCTAAGCCTGAGCTCGTAAAGCCCAACCTGACCGAGACTAACGGCCTGCTGGGTACGTCCTTTACGACTGATGATGTCGATGCCCTGCGCGAGGCGCTCGCCGCCGATGGCCGCTTTGCCGGTATTCCCTGGGTTGTCGTTTCGATGGGCGCTGCCGGTTCGGTGGGCTTCCATGAGGGTCGCGCGTTCCGCGCCAAGACGCCTGCGATTGCGGCTGTGAACGCGACGGGTTCCGGTGACTCGACCATCGCCGGCTTTGCACATGCCATTGCTGCTGGCGCCGACGACGTCACGGTGCTCAAGACCGCCAATACCTGCGGCAAGCTCAACGCCATGGATCCCAAGACCGGCCACCTGGTCATGGACCGCTGGGATGAGATCTTCAACAACGTTGAAGTAACGGAGCTTTAGAGTTACGCGGTTTTACCAAACCGCGTAACGGCTCGACGCTGCGCGGGCCGCATTTGGACAATCTGACGTTCAATTTCAAGGGCGCGACCGAAAGGTCAGCGCCCTTTCATTTCACGTCACCTTGTCTCAAATGCGACCCGCTCGCTCACAAGCCAAAACATCGGGGTAGTCATTGGGGACGTTCTTAAATGACTAGTCGTTGGGGACGTTCTTAAATGACTAGTCAAACAAGAACGTCCCCAACGTCTACTTTCGTCACTTTTTAGCTGGTTATTTCGCTTGCGTTGGTGGATATGTCGTGCGTTCTGCTTATGGCAATATAAGATGGATTATTGCGTAAACGGAATTTGATTATCTGAGGGTAGGGGATTGATTTGGGTCGCACTGGGGATATGACGCCGCCTTTGCGTTGGCGGTTGGGAGTTGCTGGTGGGGTAGCGCTCGTTGTGCTGCTTGTTGACCAGCTGACCAAGCTTGCGGTTCGTGCCGTGGGCGATGCGCTGCATATGACTGTTATCCCCGGTGTGATCGACTTTATGTTTGTCCGCAATATCGGTGCTGCCTTTAGCATGGGCGAGGGGCATGGCATCGCGTTTGCCGTGCTGGCGTTGGCGGTCATTATCGCTATTGCCGTGTACCTCGTTCGTGCACCCCAGCTCGCCCATCTTGAGGTTGTGGGCATGGCGATGGTTGCGGGCGGTGCTATCGGCAACGCTATCGATCGTTTGGCCTTTGGCTTCGTGACCGATTTTATTGCAACCACCTTCATCGACTTCCCCGTCTTCAATGTGGCCGATATCGGCATTACCTTGGGCGTCGTGCTCGCCCTCTTCGGCTACATGTTCTTGAGTCCCGCGGCCCGTGAGGTCGATGCGACCGCCGAGCTTAACGCCCGTGACGAGGCCCGCGCTAAGCGCAAGGCCCAGCAACGCGGGGAGCGTGCCCGCAAGATTCGCGAAAGGAACGAGCGCTAATGGCCGACATCCATATTCTTGTTGCCGACGATGCCGCTGGTCAGCGTCTTGACGCTTATCTGGGCGCCAATGACGGCTGCCCTACACGTTCTGCCTGCGCGCATCTGATTGAGGGCGGTGCCGTATGCGTCAATGGCGAGACCTGCCTGTCCAAAAAGTACGCCGTGCGAGCCGGCGATCGTATTTCGGTCGATTTGCCCGAGCCGCACGATCCCACCGATGTGATTCCCGAGGCCATCCCGCTCGACATTCGCTATGAGGACGATTATCTCATTGTGCTCTCCAAGCAGCGCGGCCTGGTGTGCCATCCCGCGCATGGTCATGAGAGCGGTACGCTCGCGAATGCCCTGGTCTATCACTGCGGTATCGACCATCTGGGCACCGTGCAGGGCGAGGACCGCCCCGGCATCGTGCATCGTTTGGATCGCGATACCTCGGGTCTCATGCTTGCGGCAAAGGACGACGACACCCAGCGCGCGCTCCAAAATCTCATCCGCACGCGTACGCTCGATCGTCGTTATATCACGCTCGTTCACGGTCATATCGCTATGGATGAGGGCACCATCAACACCGGCATTGCCCGTTCTACGCGTGACCGTGTCAAGATGGCGGTTTCGGACGATCCTTTCGCGCGCCAGGCCATTACGACCTTTAAGGTCCTCGAGCGCTTTGATTCCACGCGTTTTGACGACGGCTATACGCTCGTCGAGTGCCACCTGTTTACGGGCCGCACACATCAGATTCGCGTGCATATGCGCCATATCAACCACGCCTGTGTGGGTGATCCACTCTACGGCAAGTGCGATGCACGCGCCGATCAGGGGCTGACCAGGCAATTCCTTCATTCCTGGCGCGTCGCGTTCGACCATCCCGTTACGGGGGAGCGCATTGAGTGCCGCGACGAGCTGCCGTGGGACCTTGCGGCGGTTCTGGATGATTTGGCCCCGCGTTCGCTCGGCCGCACCGCTGCCGGCGACGAAATCGTCCCGCAGCTCGGTCTTCTCGAATCCTAACCAGTATTAGGTGGTTTCTTGAACTCGGTTAGCCTGCGGTAAGATATACGGTTGTTTACGTAACGCGTTCTCGGGAGCCTGCATGCTCGCCTTTTTACAAACCAACACACCCATCGTGATCTTCAACCAGATTGTCGTCACGCTGCTCACGGTCTGCTTTCTGTACCAGGTGGTCTTCTTTGTCATTGGCGCTCTTCGTGGCGAGGTCGCGCCTCCCAAGGCCAAAAAACTCCATCGCTATGCCTTTTTTATCGCGGCGCATAATGAGGAAGCCGTGATCGCCAACCTCGTACGCTCCATCAAGGACCAGGATTATCCGTCCGAGCTCATCGAGGTTTTCGTGGTCGCCGATGCCTGCACCGACAACACGGCGCAGCTCGCGCGCGAGGCCGGTGCCATTGTTTACGAGCGCAACGACCTGGCCCGCAAGGGCAAGAGCTGGGTCATGGACTATGGTTTCGATCGCATTCTCAACGAGTATCCCGACACGTTTGAGGGCTACTTTATCTTCGATGCCGACAATGTTATCTCCCGCGATTACGTCTCCAAGATGAATGATGCCTTTGACCAGGGTTTCCATGTGGTCACGAGCTACCGCAACTCTAAGAACTTCGGCAGTTCGTGGATTTCGTCTGCCAACGCCACCTGGTATCTGCGTGAGGCCCGCTTCCTTAACAACGCGCGTAACATCTGCAAGACGTCTTGCGCCGTCTCGGGTTCGGGCTACCTCATCTCCGCAAGCGTTATCGAGGGCATGCACGGTTGGCAGTTCCATACGCTGACCGAGGATATCCAGTTCACCACGTTCTGCGCCATTCACGGCATTCGCATTGGCTATGCGCCGGCGGAGTTCTTTGATGAGCAGCCGGTGACGTTTAAGGCGTCCTGGAAACAGCGCATGCGTTGGACCAAGGGCTTCTACCAGGTGTTCTTTACTTATGGTAAGCACTTGGTCAAGTCGACCTTCCGCTATCATCGCTTTGCCGCTTATGACATGTTTATGACCATCGCTCCGGGTATGCTGCTGTCCCTGATCTCCATGCTCGCCAACGCGACCTTCCTCATCGTGGGCGGGCTTTCGCACGGCTTCTTGGCCACCGAGGTCGAGATGCAGGCTTGCGCCGCCTCGCTCATTATGACCTTCGTGATGATGTACCAGACCTTCTTTATCCTGGCGCTACTCACGACCATCTTCGAGTACAAGCACATTCATTGCGCGCAAAAGTGGCGTTTGGTGACCAACCTGTTTACCTTCCCGATCTTTATGTTCAGCTATATCCCCATCACGGTGGCCGCTCTGTTCCTAAAGGTCGACTGGGTCCCGACGCAGCATGCCGTCAACGTTACCCTCGACGAGGTCATGCAAGGCGCCAAATAATCACCGCCAAAACCACCGCAAAGGGGACAGGCACCTTTGTGGTGGTTTTTGCGTTTGAGCAGCTGCCCAAGGAGGTGCACAATGTCCTACATCCCATTTTGGATTTGCATCTTTGCCGGTGCGGTGGTTGATGCTCGTGAGCGGCGGTTTCCCAATGAGCTTGCCGGCGCATGTGCCGTGGCGGCGTTAGCAGGCGTTTGGCTCGACAGGGGCGTTAACACTGCACTTGATCATGCCGGTCTTGCGGTTATCGTCTACCTTGCCCTTGTGCTCACTGAGTCGCTCTGGCGGCACCTCCGTCAAGCCCCCGGCATTGGCATGGGGGACGTCAAGGCGCTCTTCGCGCTTTGCACGCTCGACCCTCTGGGCGGCATCGTGGCATTTGCCGTCGCGCTCCTGGCCCTGGCCCTCTCCTGCCTCTTCACAAAATCGCGCTCCCTGCCATTGCTGCCATTTTTGGTGCCGATATTTGCCATAATCGAGGTCGTGGGCTGCACATTGTAACTGATTGCGCATCCTTTTTAAGGAGCATGCCATGGCAATCAATCAACAGACAGCCGCCATCAAGGCGCGTATGGATCGCATTCCCGCGGCGTTGTCGCCCGAGCTGGTCGAGCGCATTGCCGCTGACCGCGACTCGGGTACCGTCAACCCGTATCGTTGCAACGACGATCAGGTCATTCGTCGTATTGATCGCGCTGCCGACAAAGGCACGCTTATGCGTCCGGCCTTTATGCGCGATACCGAAAAGATTCTGCATCTGCCCGCATACACCCGCTATGCAGGCAAAACGCAGGTCTTTAGCTTCCGTAGTAACGACGACCTGTCTCGCCGCGGTTTGCACGTGCAGCTTGTCTCGCGCATCGCTCGCGATATCGGACGCGCTCTGGGGCTCAACTGCGATCTGATCGAGGCAATTGGCTTAGGCCACGACTTGGGCCACACGCCCTTTGGCCATGCCGGTGAGCGCTTTCTCAACGATATTTACCACGAGCGTACCGGCCGCTTCTTTTTCCATAACGTGCAGTCGGTCCGCGTGCTCGATGCGCTGTACGGCCGCAACGTGTCGCTCCAGACGCTCGACGGCGTACTGTGCCACAACGGCGAGTACGAGCAGCGTGTTTTTGAGCTTTCGGACATGGGTTCCTTTGACCAGTTCGATCAGACGGTTGAGGGCTGCATTGCCAAGGGCTATAGCGCAATTGAGCACCTGCGTCCCATGACGCTCGAAGGCTGCGTGGTCCGCATCTCGGATATCCTTGCCTACGTTGGGCGCGATCGCCAAGACGCCATTGCGGCGGGCCTGCTGTCGCCCGACGCCTTTGACGATGGCCTGGGCGGTGCATACAACAGCTGGATCCTCACGCACGCCTCCATCGATATTGTTGAGCACAGCTATGGCAAGCCGCGCATCGAGATGAGTGAGGAGCTGTTTGAGGAAATCCGCCGAGCCAAGCGCGAGAACTACGTAAAGATCTATAGCAAGGGCGGCATCGAAGGCGACTCCGAAGCGGAGCTGCGCGAGGCCTTTGAAAAGCTCTACGACCGTTGCCTGCAGGATATAAACGAAGGCGACGAGTCCTCTTACATCTTTAAGCACCACATCTCTCGCATTGAGCAGCAGCTTTCCTACTACGATCGCACCTATGCCTGGCAGGGCGATAAAGACCAGGCGGTCGTGGATTACATTGCTAGCATGACGGACGGTTATTTCTGCGAACTTACGAGCAAGCTTTTCCCGGGATTGAAGTTTCCGCACCGTACTTATATTAACGAACGGTAGTTCGTATTTATTCGGTATACTGTTGGTCAACAACGATTTTGATTGACGCACGGGATGGCTATGGACGACCTTTTTTCTGCCTCGACGCGCGAGCGTTCCTTTAAAAATGCGCCGCTTGCGGTTCGCATGCGCCCCAATTCGCTCGACGAGTATGTGGGCCAGCAAAAGGCCGTCGGTAAGGGCTCGTGGTTGCGTGCCGCAATTGAGCACGACGTGCTGTCGAGTGTGATTCTGTACGGGCCGGCCGGTACGGGCAAGACGACGCTGGCACATATTATCGCCAACCATACCAAGAGTGAGTTTGTCGAGGTCAGCGCCGTGACGGGCACCGTGAAGGACTTGCGCCGCGTGATTGACGAGGCCAAGACACGTCTGAATACGTACGACCGTCGCACCATTCTTTTCATCGACGAGATTCACCGCTTTTCCAAGTCGCAGCAGGATGCGCTGCTGCATGCAGTTGAGAACCGTACCGTCATTATGATTGGCGCTACGACGGAGAATCCGTACTTCGAGGTCAACTCGGCGTTGCTCTCGCGCGGTCGCGTCGTGGAACTTGAGCATCTTAAAGACGAGGATATCGCCACGCTGATCGAGCGTGCGCTCGAGGCGCCGCAGGGCCTGAACGGCAAGTTCTCGGCCGATGAGGATACGGTTAAGACCATCTGCACGCTGGCCGCGGGTGATGCTCGCTCGGCGCTCACGACGCTCGAGCTTGCAAGCGAGATTGCCGTAACGCGTCCCGATACCGAGGGAACGCCAGCGCCGGCGGCGGGGGAGCGCTATCCCATCACCGTGGATGACGTGAAGATTGCCAACCCGCGTCGTGGCTTTTCGTACGACAAAAACGGTGACATGCACTACGACATTATCAGTGCGTTCATCAAGTCTATGCGCGGAAGCGACCCCGATGCCACCATTTATTGGCTCGCGCGCATGATCGATGCAGGAGAGGATCCCAAGTTTATTGCTCGCCGCATTATGATCCACGCTTCCGAGGACGTCGGCAACGCCGATCCGCAGGCGCTTTTGGTGGCACATGCCGCGTTTAAGTCTGCCGAGGTCATTGGCTACCCTGAATGCCGCATTAACCTAGCTCAGGCTGCGCTCTATGTTTGCCTGGCGCCTAAATCTAACGCGTGCGAGGCTTCAATCGATGCGGCGCTGGCCGATATCCATTCAAGTGGGCTGCGCGAGGTGCCGAGTTATTTGCGCGACCGTCATCGCCCGGGCAGCGACGAATACGGTGTGTATAAGTATCCGCATGATTATCCCGAAGGCTGGGTCGATCAGCGTTATTTGCCCGAGGGGCTTGAGCACGGCGCGTTTTGGCAGCCTGCCGGCCGCGGTTGGGAAGAGTGGCGCGTAGAACAAAGCGAACGCGACCGTAGCGGCAATGCTCCCAAGTAGGTCATTGGCGCCTCGCACATTCCCTTTGGGTATCTTTCCCCTTCTTTGGGGTACCATAAAAAGCGTCTGTATTTCGATTTCTTCGGGAGGCTTGTATGAGTCCCATTCAAATCGCCCTGCTGCTGCTCGCCGTTGCCGGCGTGTGGGCTGTTATCGAGCTCGCGCTCACGCTGCGCAAGACCCGCACCGTCGTTGATTCGCTCGACAAGACAGTCAGCGACCTCAACAACACCATCGCCGAGGCTCAGCCCGTGGTGGCAAAGCTCGATGGCGCCGTTGACGAGCTTACGCCGGCACTTGCCCAGGTTGAGCCACTCCTCAAATCGAGCAAGACCGCTGTCGACGCCCTTACTTCCAATCTCGTAGAGGTCGAAGCCGTGGTTCGCGACATCTCCGAGGTTACGGGCAGTGTGGCCGAGGCCAGCAATGCCGTATCGAGTGTGACCGACTCTGCCGCCGGCGCCGTGCAGAAGCTTTTCAATAAGGTGAAGGCTCCTGCAGCCGACGCCGATCGCAAGCTCGCCGCTGCCGCCGCCGAGGCCGAGCAGCCTACCGAGCGTGTTCTGATTGATGGGGCTGAGGACGAGGCCGCCGATGGTGCGGATGCGGCTCAGAAGCCCGCAGCCAAGCCAGCTCAGTATTACACCTATACGCCCGCCGAGACCTCCGAGGAGTCCTGCGATGAGTAGCGAAGCAACCTGCCCCATTACGCTGAGCGTTGCCGGTGATCCGCGTCTCGCGCGCTTGGTGCGCATGACGGCCGCCAACGTTGGCGCCCTGTGCTCTATGTCCGTCGATCGAATCGAGGACATCCGTATGGCTGCCGAGGAAGCCTTCATCTTTGGCTGCACGGCCGTTGATTCCGACGATATCTCGATTAAATTCGACGTCGACGAATCACACGTGGGCATGACCTTTACCTTTGGTGACCAGGCGACTGTCGATGAGGATGACCAGGCTGCCGTATATGCCGAGCTCATTTTGGCGAGCGTGTGCGATTCCTACGAAAAGACTGCGGCGCCCCTAACGCTTTCCCTCGACCTCAAGGCGGATATCTAATATGACCGAACGTTCCCGGAGCGGTAAGACCGCTTGGGACAAGGAGAAAACCCGCGAGCTGTTTCGTCGCTACAAAGAGACCGGTGATCCGGACGCACGTGAGCAGCTCGTCATGTCCCATATGAACCTGGTAAGGTTTCTTGCCAACAAATTTAAGAACCGCGGCGAGCCGCTCGATGACCTTTTGCAGGTCGGCTATCTGGGCTTGCTCAAGGCTATCGACCGTTTTGACCCCGAGCGCGGACTCGAATTCACGACGTTTGCCACACCTACCATTCTGGGTGAGATTAAGCGTCACTTCCGCGACAAAGGCTGGAGTGTGCGCGTGCCCCGTCGCTTGCAGGAGCTCTCTGCCAAGGTCAATCAGGCTACCGACAAGCTCACTAACGAGCTTCAGCGTTCGCCCAAGGTTGAGGAAATCGCCGATTACCTGGGCGTGACCGTCGACGAGGTGCTCGAAGCCATGGAATCGTCCTCGGCCTATACCTCGGTGCCTATCGAGGCTCCCGGCGCGTCCGACTCCGACGATGCGCCTTCGATTCTCGATCGCTACGCCGACGACGACAACGAGCTCGACTTTACCGATGATCGCCTGGTGATCGAGGAAGCCATCCGCGATTTCTCGCCGCGCGAGCGCGAGGTAATCGAGCTGCGCTTTGTGAAGGGCATGACCCAGATCGAGATTGCCAAGAAGCTGGGCATCTCGCAGGTACAGGTCTCGCGTCTGCTGCGTCGTACCCTTAAGAAGATTCAGGACAAGATCGACCCCGACGGAGTGATGGTTCGTTCATGAATGAGCACCCCCAACAAACCGACCGAACGCTGCGCGATACCCGTATTCTGACGTTGCGCATTTGGGGCGTCGTCGGCTGCATTGTCATCGCCGCCGTCATCTTTAACCTTATGGGCATCCTGGCGCCGGTTATCGAGTTTTTGGCAGTCGGTTCCATCATCGCTTTTGTGATGTCGCCGATCACCAATTGGCTTGAGCACCATGGCGTGAATCGCGGCATCGGTTCGCTTGTTGCGCTTATTGTGGTCGTTGCCGTGCTCGTCGGCGTCGTTTGCATCTTGTCGCCGATTCTCTTTGGTCAGATCATGGAAGTCCTGAGCCGCCTGCCCGAGCAGCTTCGTGTTGCTGGTGGCGACCTCAACGAGATGATCTCGCATGCCAAGACGCTCAATAACACGCCGCTCAAGGAGTATCTGGACGATAACCTTTCTTCGCTCGTCACGGTGGCGTCCAAGTATGTCTCACAGATTGCCGCCGAGCTTGGCCGCGGTGTATTCCCGCTCATTACCAATACGGCCTCGCAGCTGTTTGTTATCTTCCTGGGCTTGGTGCTTGCTTACTGGCTTGCCTGCGATTATCCCCGCATGCACCACGAGGTCTGCACAATCATCGGTCAGGAAAAGGAGACCTCGTACCGCTTTATGGTTGCGATTCTTTCGCGCTCGGTCGGCGGTTATATGCGTGGCATGGTCGTGACGTCCATCTGCGGTGGCATCCTCGCCTTTATCGGCTTTACGCTCATTGGCCATCCATACGCAGCACTCATGGCCATCTTCACCGGCATTATGCATTTGGTCCCGGTTGTCGGTCCCTGGGTGAGTGCTGCGATTGCCACGGTGCTCGGCTTTATGTTCAGCCCGATGCTGGCGTTGTGGACTTTGATCGTGACCATGGTGGCCCAAAACGTCACCGACAACGTCATTTCGCCCAAGGTCATGCAAAGCTCGGTCCAGGTGCATCCCATCATGAGCCTGACGGCCCTCGTTATTGGTTCGGCACTCATGGGCCCCATCGGCATGGTCATCGCCATCCCGTTGTGCGCGGCCCTCAAGGGCATTTTCGTCTACTACTTTGAGAACGAGACCGGCCGCCAGCTCGTGGCATACGACGGCGCCGTGTTTAAGGGAACGCCGTATCGCGATGCCGAGGGCAACCCGGTCGCCGCCTATGACGCGCTTGGAGACGATACATTCATCTATGAGTCCGAGCTCATTGGCAACGAGACCGCGCCCGAGGCTAAGGCTATGCCCAAGCCCGAGCTCGATAATCCCTGGATCAAGCTCTCGGGACTGCAGCCCGATGCGACGGGTTTCTTCAAGAACCCCTTCGCCAAAGATGATGATTCCAATATGGACGACGACACCAAAACCGGCATCGACGGTTCCATGGACGATTCGGATTCTAAATAGGTCCTATTAACGTTTCTTGAAGTTGTAAATGACAAGAAACGCGAGCAAAGCGATTGATAAGGGGCCGGCGACATAGAAAAAGAGAACGTCAATTGCGCGTAGAGTGTAATAAGCCTTATCGCCGGACATTACTGCATACAATACGTAGCCAAATGCTGGTTGGTTTGCGTACCAGCATGAGAAGGCCAAGAGCGCTAAAAGTGCTACAGCCAGAAGTGCAT
>CAJMOL010000007.1 GCA_905215095.1 uncultured bacterium
GGGTTGTACAGGACGTACATCTTCCCCGGCTCGTCAACACCCCGTGCGGTGGGCGTGACCACATTTTTCAGGAACCGGAAGCCGCTCTTTTCCACCACCCGGCGGGAGCGGTCATTTCTGTCAAAATGGCCGCAGGTCAGATAGTCGAAAGACAGCTCTTGGAAGCAGTAGTCGATCACGGCCTTCACCGCCTCCGGCATCAGTCCCCTGCCCCACATGTGCGCCGGGGTGAAAGTTGTAGTAGTTGCCGGGCAGTGCTTCCAGACGCTGCAAGTCCTCGGCCATTGCCTCCAAGGCAAACTCACGCGCCCGCTCTTTGGCAGAACAGGGGTTGTAGGTATAGGGGGCATGCGCCACGAGTGGGCCGAAGTCGTTTTGCTCCATAAGCTCGCGCAGGGCCGCCACGTCATCCATGTCAAGGTCTTTCGCCTTGCCGCCGCGCGGGTTGCGCGTAAAGAATGCAAAGGTATTGGCGCCAATGGATAGCGCCGTCTCCCCCATCGCCCGATAGCCCTTCGTCGTCGAAAGATGGCACCCGATCGTCAGCATCTCCAGCTCCCTCCTCATCAGTTGCGGAAAAATACGGTCTATTGGTGCCTTATTTTGGCGCAAATAGACCGTATTCCACCGCAACTTATAAAAGGGGCATCAGAGATGCGGGCCGCCAAGCACTACGGCTACGGGCGCCAGCGTCATGATCCCCTACGCGTCAGCGCCAAGCCTAGAGGGCTAGACGGATTGCATCGATAATGCGCGCGCAGCGCTGTGTGGCGGCAAGGGGCATGACGGGACTCTCGAGTTTCCCCGCCCGGATGAGCTGGGTCGCATGCTGGATTTCGCCGTAGAAATCATCGACCTCAAACGGGGCATTTATTTCGAGCGTTCGCCCGTCGGAATACTTCACATGGGCGAGCTCGGGGCGATGGAGACGGTCGATTTCCAACGAGCCCCGCTCGCAGGCAATCGTTAAGCGGCTTTCATATGCTGCTTTGCCGTCGCACACCATATGAATGGGTATACCGCCGACGCTCATATGGATCTCGTCGGCCCAATCCACGCGGCCGCCCGATACGTCACGCCAGCGAACTTCACGAGACGAAACCTCGCAAGCGCCCGCGAGCAAATCCTCAAACCAACCGACTGCATAGCAGCCCATGTCATATAGACAGCCACCCTGCAACGGGTCGAGCAGATAACTCGAAGGGGGCTCACCATAATCGAGTTTTTGCACGCTTTCAATCGAGACGATACGGCCGAGCTCGCCCGACGCAAGCAAGCCCTTCACGCGAGTACGCATCGGGCAAAACCGATTTTTCATCGCCTCCATAAACAGCACGCCGCGCTCGCGAGAGGTGGAGGCAATCGAGAGAGCCTCTTCTTCATTCAAAACGGCCGGCTTTTCGCACAGCACGGCCTTTCCCGCGCGCAGTGCCCGACAGACCCAATGCGCATGCATGCCATGTGGAAGAGCCAAGTAGATTGCGTCGACATCGGGGTCGGCAATCAGCGCGTCATAAGCCGCATCGCCGTTATCGTCGACCGAGGCATGGCCATGCGCAGCATCAATCGAAAACGCTCGGCAAAATTCCTCGACATGTGCAGGAGTGCGGCCGGCCGCAGCCACCAGCCGTGCCCCGTCGACCTTCTTGAGCGACGATGCAAATCGATGCGATATGTTCCCAGCGCCCAAAACGCCCCAACGAACCTCACGTAAGTCATCACATGAATCCCGATGGTCCACGACAGCCCCCTTCAGTTGCGGTGAAATAGTTCCTGTTTGGCCCCTATTCTGCCGCAAACAGGAACTATTCCACCGCAAGTTATAAAAGGGGCATCAGGAGCGCGTTTTGCAAAAGGCCTTAAGCGCGGCCGTTACGGGGCCAGGCTGGAAACGTCGGCGCACATCGTCGAGACGCTCGGGAATATCGATGTGCTGCGGACAGTGACGCGCGCATTTGCCGCACTTGACGCAATTGCTCACCAGCTTGGGCTCGTTCGTCCGCACCGCGCTTGCCGTAAAGTATTGAGACAGCCCCGTAAACCAACTATGCGCGTAGCTCGCGTTGTAGGCGCCAAAGCAACCGGGAATATTGATGCCCTTGGGGCACGGCATGCAGTAGCCGCACCCCGTACACGGCACGCGATTCGATTTCTCAAACTCTCCCAGCACACGTGCGATGGTATCGAGCTGCTCTGTCGTCATCGAATCCGGCAGTGCGCGATCCGCCAATGCCGCGTTCTCGTCCACCTGCGCGGTATCGGTCATGCCCGAAAGCAGCATCGTGACTTGAGGATGGTTCCACACCCACGAAAGGCCCCAAGCAGCCGGCGTCTTCAGGTACGGATCGCGTACGCCATCGAACACGGCGCGGGCACGCGGAGGCAGTTTGCCCGCTAAACGTCCGCCCAACAGCGGCTCCATCACAAACACCGCGAGCCCGCGCTCGGCGGCCGCCATGAGTCCCGCCGTTCCCGCTTGGTAGCGCTCTCCAGCGTAGTTGTACTGGATCTGGCAAAAGTCCCAGTCATACGCGTCAAGCATCGTGAGAAAGTCCGCCGCACTGCCGTGGTACGAAAAACCTATCTGGCGAATACGCCCCGCAGCCTTTTGGTGCGCAATCCAGTCCTCGATACCCAACGCTGCCACGCGCTCCCACTGCGCGGGCGAGGTGATGTTGTGCATGAGGTAGTAGTCGATATGGTCAGTCCGCAAACGGTGCAGTTGCTCGTCAAAAAAGCGGTCGAAATCCTCCGCGCATTTGCACAAAGCATGTGGCAGCTTGGTCGCGAGCAAAACCTGGTCGCGTAGGCCTAGGCGCTCAAGCGAAGCGCCCACGCAAGCCTCGTTGCCGGGATAGAGATAGGCCGTGTCCAGGTAGTTAATCCCCTGCTCCACCGCACGGGAAATGATGGCATCGGCTGTCTTCGCATCGGGGCGTCCCGGCGCGCCGGGAAACCTCATGCAACCCAGCCCCAGCGCCGAGATACGGTTGCCGCTTTTGGGGTCAACGCGATATTGCACTGCCTTTCCTCTCCCCTCGAAGCCCTAATGAGGCGAAACACAACGGCCACGCCGTCGAAACACATTGGAATCGCAATCGAGAACGTATCGTAACGCAGCAGAAATCGAGCTGTCACGGCACCGCTTTAACATCAGCAAAAAGCCCGATGAAAGGAGGCAGCGTGACCACGCGCGAGGACGCCTACCCCTACCCCGGTGAACAATACATCCTCTCGGTCGACCGTTATCAGATCGAGGTCATGGACCATCTGGACGAGCTTCCCGCCACAGGCGCTGTCATCTTCTGCACCTTCCCCAAGGTGCGCGATGGCGTTGGATATCCCGCACGCGTTTTCGCGGTCTGCCCTGCGGCATAAGCGCACAGCGCAATAGTTTCTTTTTCTTAACAGCAGCCCCGCGCGCTCACCAAACGTCCCGGCGACATACAATCCATCAGGCGCCCCTTACGCGGGCGCCTTATATATGGGGAGATGATTCACGTGCAGATCAACAAGGTCGCCTTTATCGGCAAGGGCGGCGTCGGCCTGCTCTACGGCAGCATGATTGCCAAGGCCCTCGGCAATGACGCCGTCGAATACGTTATGGATGACGCCCGTTTTGAGCGTCACGCGGGCGACGCGCTCGCCGTCAACGGCAAGCCCTGTGCGCTAAAATCCGTCCGCGTCAGCGAGGCAACGCCCGCCGATCTGGTCATTCTCACGGTCAAGACGACTGGACTCAACCAAGCACTCAAGACTATGGAGCGCGTCGTGGGACCCAACACGCTCATCGCCTCGCTGTGCAACGGCATTACGAGCGAGCAAAAGACTGCCGAGCGCTTTGGCTGGAAGCACACCGTCCTGGGTATCTGCCAGGGCATGGACGCCGTATTCCTCGACGGCGCGCTCACCTTTACCAATGCGGGCGAAATCCGCTTTGGCGCGGCGGCCGGCACGGACCCCGCGACCGTCACCGCTATCGACGGGCTCTACACGCGCTGCGGCATCGCCCATACCGTCGAGGACGACATCGCCCACCGCATGTGGGCCAAACTCATGCTCAACGACGGCATCAACCAGACGTGCATGGCCTACAGCGGGACCTACGGAAGCGCCACGGAGCCGGGCTCCGAGCAGCGCCGCTGCTTTGTCTCCGCCATGCGCGAGACGCTTGCGGTTGCCAACGCCGAGGGCGTTGAGCTGACCGAGGCAGACCTGACGCAAATGGTGCACCTCATCGAGGGAATCGACCCCGCCGGTATGACCTCGATGGCACAGGACCGCATCGCACAACGAAAAACCGAAGTCGAGGAGTTCGCGGGCACCATCTGCCGTCTGGCGGCCAAGCACGATATCCAGACACCGCAGAACGAATGGCTCTATCAGCGCATTCGCGATATCGAGGTAAGCTGGTAGCGCCAACGCGCCGCATTCAACAGCCTTAACAGCAAAACCGCCGCAAGGGAACCTTTCCCCTGCGGCGGCTTTCATCTTCGTCTATGACCGGCGGCAACCTCACAACAGTTAGCGTTGCGACCCCGACACCTCGTCCTCATCGTCGCGACAAAGGACAACACCGGCGCTTCCCAGCAGCGTGGCCGCGATCAGCGCGCCGACCACGATAGGAGCAGCCCCGCATGTCCCCTGCATGCCCGCGACGAGCGCGGCCGTGGGACCAAGGCAACCAAGCATCAACGCGACGGCGGCAACGGCAATATCTCGAGCATTCACAAGACCACTTCCTCCAAGAGAAAGACCTTATTTCTCAAGAACCAGTGTGCCCCGCATCCATACGCCCAGCGTACCGCCACGGTAAGGGCTCTGTTAACTCAAACGCATACATAGAACGGGCGTCCTTACGTTGCCCTAAAGCTCGGTAAAGACGCCCGTCCGCCAAATATCCGTGATGCAGAAAAATTACCAGCCAGTGTAGTAATCGGTGGTTCCGGCAGCGCAGCCGGAGTCATAGACCTTGCACTCGCCCTTGGACCCGGTAAACGTGGAGCCTTGGGCCTTATCGCCCGCGGCCACGACGTAGTAGCCATCGGAATCGCGCCAAAAGCCCTCGGAATCCTGCGTCCATTCGCCCGTGCGGTGATGGTAGAGTACGTTGCTGCTGTAATAAGTCTCGCGGCGGCCGTTATAGTTATTGACGCCGCTCGAGCGCGTCAGGCCCGAGCCGTTCGCGTAATACGCAGCAGACGCGTAAGACGAGCCGGAGCCGGCGTTGTAATACGATGCCTGAACGGCCTCAGCGGCCTCGGCTTCGGCTGCGGCAGCCTCGAGCGCCTCGCGCTTGGCATCCTCGAGCGTGGAGCGCAGCTCGTCGAGCTCGGTCGACTTGGCGTCGACCTCCCCCATCGTCAACAGGTTACCCGCACCGTCGATGCAACCCTGCAACACAGCGCGCTCGTCATCGGTAGCATAGTCGCCATACATATTCATAATGATCTGAGCGCGCATCTCCAGGGAATCGCGCTTGGCCTCCATCGAGGCGTTCCACTCTTGCATGGAGCCATAACCGTCACCGCGGTAGTCGACGGGCTGCACCAGCGTCGCCTCGGACGGCGTAGATCCGACCGCATCGGATAGTGTTGCCGCGTGGGCATCAGTTGCGCCGGCGCCCGCCAAAAGTGCCACGGTCAGAGCGGCGGAAAGGGCGGCGGCTTTCGGTTTTCGTGAATCGATCCTCATGTAGCTGGAAACCTCCGTAGTGCGTTTTTGCTGCGTTTGAGCTGCGTGTGATTCGATCGCGCTGCATAGTACCCCGAGCAAATCGCGACCTGCGGTTTTACTCAAAAGGCGCACGTCAATTGCGTAAAACTCACATCCTCTTAACAGGAGTTTTCCACAACTCGAATGCATAAAGCGTGCCAAAAACCCTGTTTTTACACCCTCTCTATGCAAAAAAGCGCCTGTGCAACCATAGTTCACACAGGCGCCTTGAGCAGGCATTTTATGCAGTTATACCTATCGAGTCGCAAGGGGTCCTTGCACAAGTCGCCTTACTCGTCCAGCGCGGCGAAGGCCTGCTTCAGATCCCAAATGATATCCTCGGCGTTCTCGGTACCGATGGAAAGACGGATCGTGGAGGGCGTGATGTTCTGCTCGGCGAGCTCCTCGGCAGAGAGCTGGGAGTGCGTGGTGGTAGCCGGGTGTACGACGAGCGATTTGACGTCGGCCACGTTGGCGAGCAGCGAAAACACCTGCAGATGGTCGATGAACTTCCAAGCTGCCTCCTGGCCACCCTTAATCTCGAAGGTAAAGATCGAGGCACCGCCGTTGGGGAAGTACTTCTGGTACAGCTCATGGTCGGGGTGCTCGGGCAAGCTCGGGTGGTTCACCTTGGCAACATGGCTGTCGCCGGTAAGGAACTCAACGACCTTTTTGGTGTTCTCGACATGGCGGTCGACGCGCAGAGACAGGGTCTCGGTGCCCTGGAGCAGGACCCAGGCGTTGAACGGGCTGATGCAGGCGCCCTCGTCACGCAGCAGGATAGCGCGGACATAGGTTGCGAAGGCGGCGGGACCGGCAGCCTCGGCAAACGAGACACCGTGGTAGGAGGGGTTGGGCTCAGCGATCTGGGCGTACTTTCCGCTCGCCTTCCAATCAAAGTTACCGCCGTCGACGATCACACCGCCCAGCGAAGTGCCGTGACCGCCGATGAACTTGGTTGCGGAGTGGACGACGATGTTGGCACCATGCTCCAGCGGACGGAACAGATACGGGGTGCCGAAGGTGTTGTCGACGACAACCGGCAGACCGTGCTTCTTGGCGATCTCGGAGATGGCGTCGATGTTGGGGATGTCGGAGTTGGGGTTGCCGAGCGTCTCGAGATAGATGACCGTGGTGTTGTCCTTGATGGCACCCTCGACCTCTTCCAGGTTATGGGCATCGACAAACGTGGTCTCGACGCCAAACTGGGAGAGCGTATGCTCCAGCAGGTTGTAGGAGCCACCGTAGATGGTCTTCTGAGCCACCACGTGGTCAGCGGCCTGGGCAAGAGCCTGCAGGGTATAGGTGATGGCAGCAGCGCCGGAGGCGACGGCAAGACCTGCCACGCCACCCTCGAGGGCGGCGATACGGTCCTCAAAGACGCCCTGGGTGGAGTTGGTCAGACGGCCGTAGATGTTACCGGCGTCGGCAAGACCAAAGCGGTCGGCGGCGTGCTGGGAGTTGCGGAACACATAGCTCGTGGTCTGGTAGATAGGCACGGCACGGGAGTCGGATGCAGGATCGGCGCTCTCCTGGCCAACGTGAAGCTGCAGGGTGTCGAAACCAAAGGTGTGCTCGGGGTTGTTGATGAACTGGCTCATGATGATCTCCTTGATCGAACGAAAGTAAATAAAAAGAGAGAAGTAAGTCGCTGTCTCCTGATCACGCCGACGGGCGCAAACAGGAGCCCGGCATTCGTCTTGGTAAGCAGTTCATATGCGGGCCTCCTTTCGCATCCCGGTTCCGTGGTCGGCTTAATTACCTACCGCCTTTGTGTGTTTTGAATAGTACGAGCATTGTTTCCCTCGGTCAATCACTTAAAAGCGCTAACTTTTTATCGGTTTTATAGATAACACTCGAAAGGACGGGCGCCGATGACCCTCCAGCAGCTTCGCTTTTTGATCGCCGTGGCAGAGTCCGGTTCGATCAACGCCGCAGCCCAGCGCCTCTATACGGCGCAGTCCAATATCTCCAATGCCGTCAAAAGCCTGGAGCAGGAACTTCATATCGAAATCTTTACGCGCTCTAGCCGCGGTGTTGCACTCACCAACGACGGCACCGAGCTTTTGGGTTATGCACGCCAGGTCGTAGAGCAGGCCGACATGCTTGAGGCCCGCTACGAGGACGGCGGTACCCCGCAAGCCCGCCTCGCCATTTCCGCCCAGCACTACGCCTTTTCGGTCGAGGCCTTTGTCAACGTAGTCGAGCGCTGCCGCGACAGCAAGTTCGAGTTCATCATGCGCGAGACCACCACAGCGCAGATCATCGACGACGTGCGCGCGTTTCGCAGCGACATCGGCATCCTCTATCTGGACGACTTTAATACCCGTGTCTTGCAGAAGGCCTTTACCGATGCCCGAGCGAGCTTCCATCCCCTCTTTGACGCGAAGGTCCACGTGTTCGTGAGCGAACGCCACCCGCTCGCCCGTCGCTCGCAGCTGTCCCTTGCCGACCTTACGCCCTATACGCGCTACAGCTTTGAGCAAGGCACCTCGAACTCCTTCTATTACGCCGAGGAGCCGTTTAGCTATATTCCCTGCAACCGCAATATCCGCGTATCCGACCGCGGGACGCTCACCAACCTGCTTATCACCTCGAACGGCTATGCGCTGTCGACCGGCGTACTCTCCAGCGAAATGCAGTGGGGCATGGCCTCGATCCCCTTGGCAGACGCCCCGACGATGCATGTGGGCTACATCATGCATGACGACCGCAAGCCCTCTCCCCTCTTGCAGCAATACCTCGACGAGCTCAACCGCATCATCCATGCCAACCAACTGTCGGAAGACGGGGTAGAAATCGTAAATTGCTAGCCCCCGGCGGGCATGGCGCTACAATGGTCACTCGCACGAAACATACCCAACGAAAGGAACCATGTGAAGGTCATCATCTATACCGACGGCTCGGCCCGATCAAATCCGGGACGCGGCGGCTACGGCGCCGTACTCAAATACACCAACCCCGCCGGCAAGACCTTCACCTCCGAGCTTTCACGCGGCTACCCCAAGACCACCAACAACCGCATGGAACTCATGGCGGTCATCGTGGCGCTCGAGGCGCTCAACCGCCCCTGCGAGGTCGAGGTCCATTCCGATTCGCAGTACGTCGTCAACGCTTTCAATAAGCACTGGATCGACGGCTGGAAAAAGCGCGGGTGGAAAACTGCCAACAAGCAGCCCGTTAAGAACCGTGACCTGTGGGAGCGCCTGCTTGCCGCAAAGAGCAAGCATAAGGTGGAGTTCATCTGGGTTAAGGGCCACGCCGGCCACGAGCTCAACGAGCGCTGCGATGAGCTCGCCACCACGGCGGCCGACGGCAGCAACCTCGATATCGACACCGGCTTTAACGAGAGCGACCTGTAACGGCGTTTTCGCACGCTTTTGTGTCCTCCCGCGCTACACTCATCCTGTAAACCGAACGGCACGAGGGGGATACATGCTGCGTATAGCGACCATCGGCACACTCATCCTGTAGACCAAACAACGCAAGGGGGACGTATGCTGCGCATCGCGACCATCGGCACATCCATGATCACCGACGACTTTATCCAAGTCGTCAACGCCAACGACCAAGCCGCGTTTGTGGGCACGCTCTCGCGCGATGCAAATCGCGGCGCCGCCTTCACCGCTAAGCACGGCGGCGAGCGTAACTTCACCGCACTTGACGAGCTTGCGTCTGCCGACGACGTCGACGCCGTCTACATCGGCAGCCCTAACGCACTTCACTACGAGCAGGCCCTTGCCTGCATCGCTGGTGGCAAGCACGTCATCGTCGAGAAGCCCTTCTGCGCCACCGAGGCGCAGGCGCTGGAAGTCTTCCGCGCTGCCGAGGCAGCGGGCGTCGTAGCCCTCGAGGCCATGCGCCCGCTCCATGACCCCGCTTTCCACGCCATCGAGGACGCCCTGGGCGAGATTGCGCCCATCCGCCGCGCCTCATTGCGCTTTGGCAAGTATTCCTCGCGCTACAACGAGATTCTCGCGGGACGCGCCACCAATATCTTCGACTGCAATATGGCATCGGGTTCCCTCATGGATATTGGCGTCTACACCGTCGAGCCCATGGTCGAGATTTTCGGCATGCCCTCCGGCCTTACGAGCATGGCTACTCTGCTCGACCCCACCACGCGACAGCTCACGCACGGCCCCATCGACGGCTGCGGTTCCGTCCTCGCCAGCTACGGCGGTGGCCGTATCTCCGTCGAGCTCGCGCACTCCAAAATTACGAATGACCTACTGCCCTCGCAGATCGAAGGCGAGCGTGGCACTATCCAGATCGACCATCTGTCCACGCCCCGCAACGTCCGCATCGACTATCGCGGCGACGTCGTACGCGGCTCGGCGACCGAGGCACCGCGCGAACAGGGCGAGAACGGCCGCGTGCTCGACCTGCCCAAATCGAGCAACACTATGGAATACGAACTCACAGACTTTATCACCGCCATCGGCGGCATCGATAACGTCAAGGAAGAGATTTGGGAGACCCCGGCGGGACGCCACGAGCTTGGCCACTACCGCGATGTCACGCTCGTCTCACTGCGCATCATGGATGCCGTGCGCCAGCAGGCCGGCATAACCTTCCCGGCCGACGCAGGCAAGCAGGCATAGCTATGGGCCTCTTCGATACGTTCTTCTCCAGCGTCACCGGCGGCAGTCGAGAGCCTCAAAAACCATCAAACGTCGAGCTCGAGCTGCGCCGCAGGCTTACTGTGCTCGCAAGCGACGAGGCCACTCAAGACGCCCCGCAGCGCTATTTCCTGCGGTGGGAGGGGCAGGTCCAGGGCGTCGGTTTCCGCTTCACCAACACCAACCTCGCACAGGCGCGCTCCCTCACCGGCTGGGTGCGTAACATGGAAGACGGCTCAGTCGAGATGGAGATACAGGGAGCTCCGGCAAACGTCCTATCTCATCTCGAGGCGCTTCATGCCTCCTACGAGCGCATGGGAACGCGTTTTCGCCTCGTAGACGCCCAGGCCCGAACACCACTTACCAATGAAGACGGTTTCACGCCTCGTTATTAGTATTGTGTGCTAAATACGGTATCATTTACCTACGACCGTTGATAGAAAAGAGGCGAGGCGCATGGCGGTGCAAAGAAGGAATACCAAGCAGCGAAAGCTGGTTCTTGACGCCGTGCGCCAAAGCTATAACCATCCCACCGCCGACGAAATCTACAACGCCGTGCGCGAACAGGATGACAAGATCAGCCGCGGCACGGTCTACCGCAATCTCAATCTCTTGGCCGACGCCGGCGAGATCCTCTCCATCAAGACGCCGGGCGGCAGCCGCTTCGATCGCACGATCGAGCCGCACGCACATATCATCTGTACCTCGTGCAGCCGCGTCATCGACGTGCCGCTCCCCTTCGATACCCAGCTCGACGCCAAAGCGTCCGAGCAAATCGGCTGGCACGTCACGTCGCACTACACCATCTTCGAGGGTCTCTGCCCCGACTGCCGATAGATGTTTGGGACATGCCTTAAAATCCACCTTTCCGCACTCTGCAGCAAAAAGTAGATTTCTAGACATGTCCCAAATGTCTACTCAGCAAGTAGACGACGCAGCTCTTCTTCGACCGTGCGCACGTAGCGGACGCGGTCGTTGATGCCACGCATAGAGGGATTGCAGCTCTCCATCAGATAGGGATGGCCCACGACGTTAAGCATGTCGCGATCGTTCTCATTGTCGCCAAACGCCATCATCTCATCGGGCGAAATACCCAGGGCACGACCGTAATCGGCAAGCGCGGAGCCCTTGCCCGAACCGAAACCGATAAAGTCCGTCCATTCGGTTCCCGACGTCATCACGTCGACACGGTCGCTGAAGAGGCGCTCAAAATGCTCCAGCGCCGCCGGCTGATCCACCTCGGGCGTCTGGAAGGCAATCTTAATGACGTCCTCGTCGATGTCCTCGGGACGGTCGACCACCGCCACATCGCAGTGGACCTCATAGCGCAAATGATCGACGAACACATCGTTGCCGCTCATGGTGTAGAGGTGCCCCTCACACGAAAGGGTCACGTCGGCATGGGGATACGCAACCACGGCATTCGCGATATCCATAGCAAGGCTACGCTCCATGGAACGCTTGACGACGGCACGCCCCTCGCTCATCACCAGGGCTCCGTTTTCGCATACATAGGCGAGCTCATCGGCCACCGGGGCAAACAGGTAGCGCAAGCTCGCATATTGACGGCCGCTCGCCGGCATAAACACGATACCGCGACGATGTAGCTCATCGATAAGCTCAAAGGCCTCGGAACGCGGCTCGCGCTCCCCCGGATGCAGCAACGTGCCGTCCAAATCGCATGCAATCAGCTTGATTCCCTCAAGACCCATATGCTTTCCCCCAAAGCACCTCATCAACAGTAAGACGGACTTTGAATAGCTGCCTCTCAAAGTCCGTCTTACTCATACGCACGTTAACCGCGCGCCTTCTTTACGATGGTAAAGTCCGGAGCCATGCTAACGACGACCTCCGCCGCACTCGACGCAAAGCGCCGGTCCGTATCGAGTTCACGGGTAACCACCGAGAGGCGAACGCCCTCGATACCCCGGAGCATGCGGCCCAAAACAGGCTGCACCGGCGTATACATGCGCACGGTATGCTCGTCCGAGTCGCCCCGGAAGAGCGGCGCATGCATGTTGCCGATCTCCCAGCACGCATGCGCGAGCGCAATCGGATCCATGCGGTCGACTTCGACCAAATAAACCTCGGCGCTGCGCAGGCGCACGACAACCGCCACGGGCACAACGCCCGAACGGTCAATGGCGAGCACGTCGCCGTCGGCAAGACGACCACCGTCGGTAGCATCCGGCCGAACATCGATCGTGCGCCCCAGCTCCGTCACGCCCGCAAACGCGCATACATCAGCCTGGTCCCAATCGAGCAGTAGCTCATCGACCTCAAAGACACCGCCCAGCTCCCGGCGAAGCAGGAGTTCATAGGACGGATCGTTGAGATTTCCCAAACATGTCGTCGAAACCAAGCGTTCAGGCATACTCTAACCCTCGACCTCGACGAGCTCGATATCAAAGTTGAGGTCCTTGCCGGCCAGCTCGTGGTTGGCGTCGAGCGTCACGGCCTCGGGCGTCACGTCAATGACGACGGCGGGGACAGGCATGCCACTCGGCGTGGACAGGAAGAGCTTCATGCCCTTCTCGATCTGCTCGATGTTGGGAACCTGCTCGGCCGGGAAGGTAATAACCATCTCAGGATTGTGCTCGCCGTAGGCATCGGCAGCCGGGATGTGCACGGTCTTCTTCTCGCCCACCTGCATGTCGACAACAGCGGCGTCGAAGCCCTTGATCATCTGACCGGCGCCGCAGGTGAACTCCAGCGGCTCGCCGCGATCGTAGGAGCTATCGAACTGCGTGCCGTCGTCGAGCGTGCCGCGATAATGGGTCTTGACCTTCTTGCCCTGGTTGGACATGGTAACCTCCGTGATAAGGGCGGCGCACAACGCGGGCCGCCGTGAACATATGGCGCTAACTATACCCTAGTCATACAATTCAAAGACAGTTTGCAAAGAAACGCTGCAACCGGAGGAACCATGGCATATCCCGTATTTGACCTACACTGCGACACCGCCGACCGAATCGGCTGGGCCACGCTCGATCTCGACCTGCGCTTTACCGCCGGCACCGACGGTTATTTCCCCGGCGACGAAACGCATCCGCAAGATTTCGACCTCATCGAGGGCAACGCCTGCGCCATCTCGCTCGCAAAGATCGGCAACACGCCGTGGGCACAGTGCTTCGCCACGTTTGTCCCCGATGAGATTCCCACCGCCCACGCTGCGCGCTTCCAGGCGCAGATCATGGCGCACATGAGCGGCCAGGCAATGCTCAACCACGACCGCATGGTCAACGTACGCAGCGCCGCAGACATTCGCCCCGCGCTCAAGGACGGTAAGGTCGCTTGCATCCACACCATCGAAAACGCCACGTTCTTTGCCGAGGACCCCGCACTGATCGAGGTGCTCAAGAGCTTGGGCGTGCTTATGTCGTCACTCAGTTGGAACGCGCAGGGACCGCTCGCGAGCGGACACGATACCCACGCCGGCCTCACCGCCGCCGGCATCGAGGCACTTACGCAGATGGAGCACGCCGGAATGGTACTCGACGTCTCCCACCTCAACGATGAGTGCTTTGACGAGGTTGTCGCCCACGCCACGCGCCCCTTCGTCGCCAGCCACTCCAACTCCCGTGCGGTTTGCGGCGCCAAACGCAACCTTACCGACGACCAGTTCCGCACCATTCGCGACATGGGCGGCATCGTCGGCCTCAACTACTGCAGCGAGTTCCTATCCAACGACGCAACCGACAAGACCGCCGCAGACGTCACCTTCGACCAGCTGGCGGCACATATCGAGCACTGGCTCGACCTGGGCGGCGAGGACGTCATCGCGCTCGGCGGCGACTGGGACGGTGCCACGGTGCCCGCTTTCCTCTCCGATGCCAGCATGATGCCCGAGTTCCAGAACATGCTTTCCAAGCATTTTGGCAAGACCGTGATGCAGAAGCTCTGTAGCGACAACGCGCTTGCCTTCTTTGAGCGTTATTAATTTCACATCCCTTGAGCGGGCCGGCATGCCGAACGGTCGACATGCCGGCCCGTCCCCAATCTGAAGGACCGCTTTTGACGCAGCAATTTACGATTTCCATATCCCGACCGGATGGGACGCCCATCTCCGTCGTCGTTACCAAAAAGCGCGTCAAAAACTTCAACCTACGCGTCACATCAAGCGGTGAGGTCCACGCCAGCGCACCGCTCGGCGCCAGCCGCGAGCGCATCGAGGCATTTGTGAAGCGCAACAGCACCTGGATTGTCAGCCGACTTGCCAAGCGCGAGCAACATCAGGCGACGGCGCGAGAGCCGCTCAGCACCTCGTCCGTCATTGCACTTTGGGGCAAGCCCATCACGGTACAGGATGCACTCGATCACAACTTTGCATCACCCGCGCCGCGGCCCAAGCAGGCCACCTTCGCAAGTTTTATGGGTACCGATAAATCGGATGAAAGCCCACAGACCAAGCGGCACGCAATCCTCGACGGCCTAACGTCCGGTGAGCTCCAAGCCCACATCGACCAGCTCTATACGTCCGAAGTCACATCGGCGCTGCGCGATATGGTGCACGCATACGAAATCGCAATGGGTGTCGCCGTTTCTCGCGTTTCCGTACGCAGCATGAAAACGCGTTGGGGCTCATGCACTCCCAAATCCGGCGCCATTCGCATCGCACGCGAACTTGCCGCCTATCCCATCGAATGCCTCGACATGGTTGTCGCCCACGAGCTCGTCCACTTGCTCGAGCCAAGCCACAACCAGCGGTTCCACGTCCTGCTCGACACATACTGCCCCAACAATAGAGCACTGTCCCAGCGGCTCAAGCAGCCACCCATAGAGACGTATTAGAACCGGTTAGCGCACGCGCTCGATCTCGACGCCGCAGCTTGCCAGGGGAAGACCGACGGGCGCCCAAGGCTTATCGAGCTTAACACGCACGCCAAGCAGCAAGGGGTAACGACGCAGCAGCATCTGGGCCACACCCTCGGCTGCCGCCTCGATGAGTTTAAACGTATGCTCGCGCAGATAGCCATCGACATCGTGGCACACCGAGCCGTAGTCAATCGAAGCGTCCAGGTTATCGTGCTCCCCCGCTGCACGCAGGTCGGCATAGAGCACCAAGGACACGATGAACTTCTGGCCCAGCGCGTTCTCTTCGGGATACACGCCGTGGTTGGCAAAGACCTCGAGACCGTCGATAGTAATACGGTCGGCATGGCGCAGATCGTCATAGCTCACGTGGGGAACCGCCGTTGCGGTGGATATTTCGCCCCTTCCACGGCGGGCGAGCTCGGCGCCTTCAGTCTTGGTTGCATTCTCGGGCAGTTTCTTGTTGCTCATCGCGATCGTCTCCTTCGTTTAGAACCCCGACCGCGCAAACTAACTACACGCGAATCGACAGGTTCTTTTTATCATCGCTCCAGTTGCAAGCATTGCGCGCGGGGCATGCAAAGCAGGCGCGCGACGCTTTGTCGGCTGCATAGAGCAAACGCTCAAGCGGTTGGCTGTTCACGCGCAGCTTTCGATGGCCCAGAATGGCCGTCTTAATGGCTGCGGCATCGGCCGGCTCAAACGCCACGTCATCGGGCATGCCGCCGAGAATTGCATCAGCGACGCGTTCGCTTGCAACATCATGGGATATACCCGATTCATACTGTTCATCTTTGCCGATATCGTGAAGAAGTGCCGTGGCGTAGATGACCTCGCGGTCAAACTCGAGATCTTCCTCGAGATTCTTAATCCACATAATGCGAGCGACATCGAGCAGATGGTCGATACCGTGGCGGCAGAAGATGCGCCCCGATTCCAGCTGAGCAATGTTGCCCAGGTGGCGCCGGAACAGGCCGTTGGCACAGATATAATCGATACGAGGCATGACGCCAAAAGGCGCCAGGCCCGAAGCCATAAAACCGCGACGCGGCGTTCCCTCGTCAGTATTCGATGTAAAGTCGTTGACGACTCTCATAGTTAGCGTCCCAGCATCCTAAAGAAACGCTCTTCGAGCGCGGGGTCGGTCTCAAAGACGCCGCGGCGAGCGAGCGTCACGGTCTTGGTGCCGGGCTTTTGCACGCCGCGCATGGTCATGCACATATGCTCAGCTTCCATGAGCACAATCGCTCCCTGGGGAGCGAGATAATCCATGAGAGCGTCGGCAACCTGCGCACACAGCTGCTCCTGCAGCTGCAGACGACGGGCATAGACTTCAACCGTGCGAGCGAGCTTAGACAGACCCGCCACGCGACCGTTAGGGATATAGCCGATCGCAGCCTTGCCATAAAACGGCAGCAGATGATGCTCGCACAGCGAGTAAAACGTGATGTCGCGCTCGATAACCAAGTCGTTCGAGGCGACGGCAAAGGTTTTGGACAGGTGCTCTTCGGCACTCTGGTCCATACCGCCGGCGATCTCACCATACATACGGGCAACGCGCGCCGGGGTCTCCAGCAGGCCCTCCCGAGTTGGGTCCTCGCCTATGCCCTCAAGCAACAGCTTAATGGCGGCCTCGACTTTTTCCTGATCGACCATCTGGGCCTCACTTTTCCGATTTTGCGTTCGCGCTATGGTACCACGCCCTCCGGCATCGGCCACAAGCTACATAGTATGGGTCGAATAGACCGGATCATCACGCCAAAGTTCAACCGCATCACAAAGCGCAACGCCCTCGCGCTCAGCACGGGCGCGCGTAGCGTTCATATCGATTACACGCTGGTTACTCGAGCCCCTAAAGCGCAATGAGATATCGTACAGATCCTGAACAAACGGGCCATCCACCAACATATCGAGGCAGGCAAGGATACGGTCCGTGACCTCGGTATGGTGACGACCACCCGGCATAAGCTCCTCGAGCACGTCGCCGGTAAAACACCAAATGGTCTTTCCTGACCCCGCAGGATAAGCGGCACGAACGCGCTCGACAAACTCAACGAGTCCCGCCTGATTCTCGGGCTCCATAGGTTCGCCGCCCAGAATCGTCAGGCCGTCAATAAAGGGATGATCGAGGCTCTCGATAATCTTGTCCTCGACGGCACGATCGAACGGCTCGCCCGCAGCAAAGTCCCACGCGACAGAGTTAAAGCAGTTCTTGCACCCACGACGGCACCCGCTCACAAACAGAGAAGTACGAACGCCTTCTCCATCAGCAATGTCGAAATACTTAATGTTCGCGTAGTTCATAGGTAACTCTCCCGGGAGGTCGGGACATATCATCCCGTCCTCAAACATTCTCGGCCTTCGGCCTGCGAAACTGCGGGCGGGACGATATGTCCCGGCCTCATGCAAAGGGTAACTCAATGAACGAAGCGAACATCGAGCATAGGGTTCGAGGTCCAATAAAAACTGGGTTGCGGCTCAACCGCCATCGCAAGTAAATCGCAGCTGCAGCTCAAATTATTTCCGCTAAGAACTTCGAGGAGTGAGCAGACCGCGCGCTGCATCTCAGCTACGTTAACTTGGCTGAACCGAGAGGGCCGCTTGGGCTTTTGCTCGATATGAGTTCCGCACGCAAAGAAGGCCACTTAATGTGGCCTTCGTCTTGCGCAGGAC